>NZ_MUET01000070.1:0-13432 GCF_001995685.1 Salinivibrio sp. IB282
GTCTAGGACATATTTATCCGGTCTTTTTCCATTTCCGTGGCGGCAAAGGGGTGGCGACCGCACTGGGCGCCATGGCTCCGATTGGTTTGAGCTTAACTGGCCTGCTGGTGGTGACCTGGGGGTTGGTGCTTGTGTTGACGGGCTACTCGTCACTCAGTGCGATTGTGACAGCGATCGTCGCCCCGCTATTTACCTGGTGGATAAAGCCGCAATTTACCATGCCCGTTGCCATGCTTTCGTGTTTGATTTTGTTTCGTCACTACGACAATATCCGGCGCTTGTTGGATGGCGACGAAAAACCCGTGTTTCTTGGTTGGTGGCGACGTTAGCGACGGGTGAGAAGCAGGTTACGCTAGCGCGTTCGCAGCAAAAAAGGCAGCCTCAGGCTGCCTTTTGTCTGTCTGGTTTGACCAACGACTATGCGTCGGTTTCGACCGCGGCAAGCGTGTCGAGTGGCCAACGTGGCTGGGCTTTTACACCGAGACCCAGATGCTCGCCGTTTTTAAGCCGCTGCATGCCCGCATAAGCGATCATTGCGCCATTATCGGTACAAAACTCAGGACGAGGATAGAACACATCGCCGCCGCGCTTTTGCGTCAGCGCCTCCAGCTTTTCCCGTAAATGACGGTTGGCACTCACGCCGCCCGCGACCACTAAGCGATTCAGACCGCACTGATCGAGCGCTCGCTTACACTTGATAGCTAAGGTATCGACCACGGCATCTTGAAACGCATAAGCAATATCGGCGCGCGTTTGTTCGTCCGTCTCATTAGCGGCGATGGTATTGGCGGCAAAGGTTTTTAAGCCGGAGAAGCTAAAGTCTAACCCGGGGCGATCGGTCATCGGGCGTGGAAAAGTAAAACGGCCGTGGGTGCCGTTTTCTGCCAATTTCGACAGCAAGGGACCGCCGGGATAATCGAGATTCATCAGTTTGGCCGTTTTGTCAAACGCCTCACCGGCAGCGTCGTCAATTGACTCACCAAGAATGCGATACTGACCAATGCCTTTCACTTCGACCAGCTGTGTATGGCCGCCCGAGACCAATAGAGCAATAAATGGAAACGGCGGCGGGTTGTCTTCTAGCATCGGGGCGAGAAGGTGACCTTCCATATGGTGAACGCCCACCGCGGGGACTTGCCATGCATAGGCCAGACTGCGTCCAATGGTTGAGCCAACCAGCAAGGCACCGACCAGGCCGGGACCCGCGGTATAAGCAATGCCATCAATCTGAGCGGGGGTGAGATTGGCCTCCGCCATGGCCGCTTTAATCAGCGGCAAAGTTTTTTTAACATGATCGCGCGAGGCGAGCTCAGGCACCACGCCACCATAATCGGCATGAAGCTTAACTTGGCTGTAAAGCTTATGTGACAAAAGGCCTGCGTGGTCGTCGTAGATGGCGACGCCGGTTTCGTCACAAGATGTCTCTATGCCTAGAATGCGCATCATAACCTCAGAATAACAGCCGATATATCGAGTGCTTACAGTCATCACTCATACATATAGTGATGACCCAAGCGAAGAAGACAGTGTCAGCGCAGGCTGACCGTGCGCGCAATCTTACATGGCTTAGAAGTAATTCGCCAGATGCGCTTTACAATCACCCCCTATTCGGATTAGAATTTCGCACCATTTTTAATCAAGGCTGGCCAATTGTTCGCCAGCAGTAACTGACAACCCCCGAGGTGAAAGGCACATGCCAGTAGTTAAAGTACGTGAAAACGAACCATTTGACGTAGCACTGCGTCGCTTTAAGCGCTCTTGTGAGAAAGCCGGTATTCTTTCTGAAGTTCGTCGTCGTGAGAACTATGAAAAGCCAACGACCGTTCGCAAACGCGCTAAAGCTGCCGCTCAGAAGCGTCACCTGAAGAAGTTGGCCCGCGAAAACCAACGCCGCGTACGTCTGTACTAATAAAGACAGATTCAGGAAGGTGCTATGGAATTGCTTGAACGTCTAAAAGACGCCCAAAAAACGGCGATGAAACAAAAAGACAAGGCGCGTCTCGGGACGCTCCGCCTTTTGATGGCAGCGATTAAACAGCAAGAAGTGGATACCGGTCAGTCGCTTAGCGACGAAGCTATCCTGGCTGTGCTGACCAAAAATGTGAAGCAGCGCCGTGATTCCGTAGCCCAGTACCAAGCAGCCGGTCGTGATGATCTTGCCGAGACAGAGCTTGCTGAGATTGCGGTGATAGAAGAATTTCTACCCCAACCGCTAAGTGATGACGAGGTCGATGCATTGGTGAAAGCAGCGGTTGAAAAAGCCGGTGCATCGTCAATGCAAGACATGGGCAACGTGATGGGGGTATTAAAACCCCAGGTTCAAGGCCGTGCTGATATGGGAAAAGTAAGCCAGCGTGTTAAAGCACACCTAGGTTAGTCTTTTCCCACTCTATAACAAGCCGTGCTTTCCTCATTTGGACGGCGCGGCTTGTTTGCTTCTCTCCCTATAAATTTCAGGTTATGGCAGGCAGAATCCCGCGCGCATTCATTGATGACTTGCTTTCACGTCTCGACATCGTTGAGATCATTGATGCACGGGTCAAGCTCAAGAAAAAAGGCAAAAACTACAGTGCCTGTTGCCCTTTCCATAACGAAAAGACGCCTTCATTCAGTGTAAGCCAAGACAAGCAGTTCTATCACTGCTTCGGATGTGGTGTGCACGGCAATGCTATCGACTTTGTAATGGAATTCGAGCGACTTGAGTTTCCTGATGCCATCGAAGAGCTCGCCAGCACCTTAGGCTTAGAGGTACCTCGTGAGCAAACCGGAGGCGGCAACACGCGTCCGAGTATGCCCAGTGATGACAAGCGTCAGATCTACGAGATGATGGAAGCCATTGCGCGTACCTACAGTGGCGAACTACGCACTAATGCGGGGCAAGTGGCCATTGATTACCTCAAACAGCGTGGTCTATCCGGCGAAGTGGTTAAGCAATTTGGTATTGGCTTTGTCCCGGATAAATGGGACACCATTAAGCGTCGCTTTGGTCGCAATCAAGCYGATATTCGTCAGTTGCTCACCGCTGGCATGTTGATTGAGAACGATAACGGCCATAGTTACGACAGGTTCCGTGGCCGCGTGATGTTCCCAATCCGTGATCGCCGTGGGCGAGTAATCGGTTTTGGTGGCCGTGTATTAGGGGATGGCACCCCCAAATACCTTAACTCGCCAGAAACGCCGATTTTCCATAAAGGGCGTGAGCTATACGGCTTGTATGAGGTGATGCAACGCTATCGCCATCCCGAGCGTATACTCGTGGTAGAAGGGTACATGGACGTGGTCGCGTTGGCGCAATTTGGCGTGGATTATGCGGTGGCCTCCTTGGGCACCTCGACTACGGGCGAACATATTCAAACCCTTTTCCGGCAAACCGGTACTATACTGTGTTGCTACGACGGCGATAGAGCAGGACGCGATGCCGCTTGGCGGGCGATGGAACAAGCGCTGCCTTATATCCACGATGGCCGCCAGTTAAAATTTATGTTTTTGCCTGATGGTGACGACCCGGACTCTATCATCCGCCAAGAAGGCAAAGAAGGGTTTGAGCAGCGTCTTGACGAGGCACAAAGTTTATCGACCTTTATGTTTACCACCTTGCTCAAGCAGGTAGATACCAGTAGCCAAGAGGGGAAAGCCAAGCTGGCGAATTTGGCGGTGCCGCTGATTGAAAAGGTGCCGGGTGATACCTTGCGGCTTTACTTGCGTAATACCCTAGGACAGAAGCTGGGGATTATGGATGATCATCAGCTTGATACCCTTATTCGTCGTCAGGGTCAGCCGGTGAAAGTGCATGGTCAACAGGACATTAAGCGCACGCCGATGCGTGAGGTGATTGCGCTGTTAGTGCAGTACCCCAAACTCGGCCAAGAAGTGCCGCCGTTGCCATCGGCCGATACCATTGATTTACCCGGGTTAGCGTTGTTAAACCCCATCCTTGAGATTTGCCGACAGCGCCCCCATATCACTACCGGTCAGTTGCTAGAGCACTGGCGGGGAACCAAGCAAGAAGCCTTGCTAGCCCGGTTGGCTGGCTGGGATCTACATGTTGACGATGAAAATGCGTCAGAACTTTTTTGCGATTCACTGGATAAAATACTCGCCCAGTGTGTCGAACAACAAATAGCCAAGTTGCAAGCGAAGTCAAATACCGTCGGCTTATCAGTCGAAGAGAAGCGGGAACTGATGCTACTGATACAGAGCCAGTCCGTTTAGAAAGTAGCCAGCAAAGGTGGCATTTGTTAATATTGGCGGTTTGCGTTTCCGCATACTAAATTCTTCACTCAGACCCGAAGTTGGATATCGTCTATGGATCAAAATCCGCAGTCACAGCTGAAGTTGCTTGTCGCAAAAGGCAAGGAGCAAGGCTATCTGACCTATGCCGAAGTTAATGACCACCTCCCGGAAGACATTGTCGATTCCGACCAAATAGAAGACATCATTCAGATGATTAACGACATGGGCATTCAAGTGGTGGAATCCGCCCCTGATGCCGATGAGCTAATGATGTCAGAAACCGTGGCCGATGAAGACGCAGCCGAAGAAGCGGCGGCGGCACTTTCTAGCGTGGAGAGTGAAATCGGTCGCACCACGGATCCTGTTCGCATGTATATGCGAGAAATGGGCACGGTTGAGCTGTTGACCCGTGAGGGTGAGATCGATATCGCCAAGCGTATCGAAGACGGCATCAACCAGGTGCAGTGTTCGGTGGCAGAATATCCGGCCTCGATTGCCTCACTGCTTGATCAGTTCGATAAAGTGGAAGCGGAAGAGCTTCGCTTAACCGACATTATTTCTGGTTTTATCGATCCAGACCAGGATGACGTCGCACCCACGGCGACCCATATCGGCTCCGAGCTCAGCGAAAAAGAGCTTGATGACGAAGATGATGAAGACGAAGACAAAGACGATACCGACGAAGACGATGAGAGTGATGAAGATGTTGGTATCGATCCTGAACTGGCGCGTGAGAAGTTCAGCGAGCTTCGTCGTACCTATGCGGCGATGGAAACCGCGATCCAACAGTACGGTCGTTATGATGAGCGTACTAAAGCGTCGATCGATGCGCTGTCTGAAACGTTTAAGCAGTTCCGCCTGATCCCCAAACAGTTTGATCGTCTGGTTAATGACATGCGTCAAACCATGGACAAGGTGCGCACCCAAGAGCGTTTGGTGATGCGTCTTTGTGTCGACCAGGCCAAAATGCCGAAGAAAACCTTCGTGCAACTGTTTGCGGGCAATGAGTCATCGGATGCCTGGATTGACGAAGCGCTGAACTCTGGCAAGCCTTACGCAGAGCGTGTGGCGCGTTACGAAGAAGATCTTCGCCGCTGTGTGCAGAAGCTGAAGATTATCGAAGAAGAGACGGGCTTGTCGGTCGAGCGGATCAAAGACATCAGCCGTCGCATGTCTATCGGTGAAGCGAAAGCACGCCGTGCGAAAAAAGAAATGGTTGAGGCCAACCTACGTCTGGTTATTTCGATTGCTAAGAAATACACTAACCGTGGCCTACAGTTCTTGGACCTTATCCAGGAAGGTAACATTGGCTTGATGAAAGCGGTCGATAAGTTTGAATATCGCCGTGGCTATAAGTTCTCAACCTATGCGACCTGGTGGATCCGTCAGGCAATCACGCGCTCGATTGCTGACCAAGCGCGAACCATCCGTATTCCGGTGCACATGATTGAGACCATCAACAAGCTCAACCGTATTTCGCGTCAGATGCTGCAGGAAATGGGCCGAGAGCCGTTGCCTGAGGAGCTGGCTGAACGGATGTTGATGCCGGAAGATAAAATTCGCAAGGTATTGAAGATCGCCAAAGAGCCGATCTCGATGGAAACCCCAATTGGTGATGACGAAGATTCACACCTGGGTGACTTTATCGAGGACAACACCTTGGAGCTACCGATGGATTCGGCGACGTCGAACAATCTTAAGATGGCAACCAATGATGTGCTGGCCGGTCTGACACCGCGTGAAGCGAAAGTCCTGCGTATGCGCTTTGGTATTGAAATGAATACCGACCATACCCTGGAAGAAGTGGGTAAGCAGTTTGATGTGACCCGTGAACGTATTCGTCAGATTGAGGCGAAAGCGCTGCGTAAGTTACGTCACCCAAGCCGCTCTGAGACATTGCGTAGTTTCTTGGACGAGTAATGACGCGGTTTCAAGCTATCTAATGAGAAAGGCGAGCCAGGTGGCTCGCCTTTTTTATACGWCAGAGGCTAAGTAATAAATAAGGTAGCCAGCCCCAAAAAGGCGAGCAGACCGACCACATCGGTGACCGTGGTCAGTGCCATCCCCCCCGCCAGTGCCGGATCGATATTGTACTTTTTCAGCAACGTCGGTATCGCTACCCCAGCAATACCTGCGACAAACAGGTTAACCATCATCGCGCCTGAGATGATCAAGCCCAGCTCAATATTGCCTTTCCATAACACCACCACACCGCCAATGATCATCGACCACACTAGGCCGTTAATCATGCCGACAGTGGCTTCTTTGGCCAATAGCCAGCGGGTGTTGGAATCACCAATATGGCCAACGGCCAGGCCGCGAATCACCAAGGCGACGGTCTGGTTACCGGCCACACCGCCCATGGAGGGGACAATGGTCATCAACACCGCAATCGCCGCCATTTTATCCAGGGTCCCTTCAAACATGTTGGACACCGAGGCCGCGGTTAACGCTGCCAACACATTGATCCCTAGCCAAATACTACGGCGACGCGCACTTTTAAACGCGGGGGCAAAGGTGTCTTCCTCGTCATCAAGACCTGCCATGCTCATCATCGAGTGTTCAGCGTCTTCGCGAATAATGTCCACCACATCATCAATGGTGATCCGACCAACCAAATGATTATGCTCATCCACCACGGGCGCAGAGACCCAATTACGGCGTTCAAACAAGCTGGCGACATCCCCGTCGTCCATGGTGACACTGATCGCTTCATCCGGGGCGTCCATGATGTCAGCGATATCGGTATCCGGCTGGTTAACCAACAGGGCACTGATCGGCAAGTTACCAATCAAGCGGCCGTTGGGGTCGATCACATACAGGGTATCTGTGGTGTCGGGTAACTCACCGCGCATCCGCAAATAGCGCAATACCACATCCACGGTGACATCATCACGGATAGTGATGACGTCCGTGTTCATGATCCCGCCAGCGGACTCCTCGGGGTAAGAAAGGGCTTGCTGTACCCGCGTCCTGTCTTGGGCGTCCATTTCCGCCAGCACGTCTTGGGACACGTCTTGCGGTAGGCTGCGGAGCAAGTAAGCCACATCATCGGTTTCCATCCCCTCCGTCGCTGCCGCGAGCTGGTCAGGGGCCATGCGAACCATGATGCCGTCTTTCACATCTTCTGATAGCTCATCAAGGATCTCACCTTGATCTTCAGGATCGGTGAGCTGCCAAAGCACTAGACGGCCTTTCGGTGGAGAGGCCTCTAAAAGGTGTGCTATGTCTTCTGGCTCCATGTCCTCGAGCATACGGCGTACGCGAACGAACATCCCTTGCTCGAGCAATTGAGTGACTTCTTGGAGCCGTTGGTGGGTTAGGTTACTTTGTTCTTGTTCTAGTGTTTCTGCCATCGGCCACTCCCCCAAATGCAATGACTAAAATTCTAACCCAATCAGGGGAGTCTGTCGCATGACAAATCGGTTATCGGCGGGATTTAGCGCGATTCAACGCGCTGGTCTGCGCAGTGGCATAGAAGGGGAGATGATTAGCTGTCTTCGTCGAAGCCGGCTTCAAATAATGCTTTCACGGCATCGAGAGCAGGCGATGCTTGTGGGCCAGTGGCTGAAACGGTAATGGTTTCACCTTGCGCCGATTCCAGCATCAGCATCGCCATCACACTGTCGGCCGTCGCGGATTTATCCGCGCTTTGCAGTATCACATCAGCATCATAATCTTGCATCAGTTCCACTAATTTGATCGCCGCGCGCGCATGCAAGCCTAAGCGGTTACGAATACACACTTGAGCCGATATCGAGGTCACTGTTTTTGCTCCAAGGTACGGTGACGTGTTTGCACTTGCTCGCCCAGCTCCTGAAAATAATCCGATAAGTATTGCGCGACATACACCGAGCGGTGTTTGCCCCCAGTACAGCCAATCGCCACGGTGACATAACTACGGTTGTTATYTTTAAGCGCAGGTAACCAAGACTCGAGAAACCCTTTAATCTGCGCCACTAACATGGCCACGTCAGGCTGGGCGGCCAGAAACATACGCACCGGTTTTTCCAAGCCAGTATGAGGGCGGAGCGCGGGCTCCCAGTGTGGATTGGGGAGAAAGCGAACATCAAACACATAATCGGCATCGGCAGGCAAGCCATGTTTAAAGCCAAAAGATTCAAACACCATCACCAAATCGCTACTGGTGCGACCTAGCACCAATGAACGTACGGACTCACTTAAGTCGTGAATCGACAAGCCCGTGGTGTTAATCACCCGATCCGCGTGCTCTTTAATCGGCGCCATCTGCTGACGCTCGGCCAAAATGGCTTGCTCTAAAGAAAGGTTTTGRCGAGACAGTGGATGCAACCGACGCGTTTCACTGAAGCGTTTAATCAGATCTTTATCGTCGGCGTCTAAATAGTACACAGTAACATCGCAGATGTCGCGCAGCGCCGCCAAGGTGTCGGCAACCGGTTCTTTAGCGTTAGGGAAATTGCGAATATCGAGACTGACCGCAATCTTGGCGTCCACATCGTCTTGAGAGACCACAAAGTCACGCAGTAAGTTGACGGGCAGGTTATCAACGCAGTAATAGCCAAGATCTTCCAGCACCCGCAATGCCACTGACTTTCCTGAGCCGGAACGGCCACTAACAATTTTTAGCATCATAGTTCGCTCCCGTCAGCATTGCCCATTATTGGGTAATGATATTGTACAGCTCTTGGTCTGAATTAGCATTGCGCAGTTGACGACACAGCTTTTTGTCATTCAACTTCTCGGCAATCGCGGACAGGGTTTGCAGGTGTACCTTGCACTGTTCGTCGGGCACCAGTAGCGCGAACAGCAGATCGACAGGCCGTTTGTCCACCGCATCAAACTCAATGGGCTGGGCGCACTGTAGCAGCACTCCCACGGCATGTTGGCTATCGAGTGTGCGACCATGGGGAATTGCAATCCCCGCTCCTATGCCGGTCGTCCCCAGCTTTTCGCGACTTAGCATGCATTCAAACAAGGTTTGTGCGTTGGTGCCTAGCTTGTCCGCAGCAACCTGGCTGATAATTTCCAGTGCGCGTTTCTTGCTAGAGCAGTGGACGGCACTGCGGGTGCAGTCCACTGACAGTACTTCTTTAAGTTCCATAGCTTAGTGCTGTTTGAGCTTTTCTTTGTGTTTACTCAGTTGCTTGACCAGCTTATCGGTCAGCCCATCGATGGCCGCATACATATCATGCGATTGTGCTTTTGCATGGATCTCCCCGTTGTTGACGTGGAGCGTTGCTTCTGCAATCTGGTCGAGCTTTTGGACATTCAGTACAACATGGACATTATTAATGTGCTCAAAAAAGCGCTCGAGTTTAGCAAACTTGGTCTCCACATACTCGCGTAGTGGTGGCGTGACGTCGACAGACTGTCCGGTCAGATTGATTTGCATACACACTTTCCTTCTGTTGAGGCGCCTATAGTAGACGCTTACGCTGGTTTGACGGTGCAATACCTAGAGATTCTCGGTATTTAGCAATGGTCCGTCGTGCAACTTTAATRCCTTGCTCGGCCAGCAATGTGGCAATCTTACTGTCGCTGAGCGGTTTGTTAGCCGGCTCGTCAGCGACCAATTTTTTGATCAGTGCGCGAATCGCCGTGGATGAGCACTCGCCGCCATTGTCGGTACTGACATGACTAGAGAAAAAGTATTTCAGCTCGAAAATACCGCGTGGCGTATGCATGAACTTTTGGGTGGTCACACGGGAGATGGTCGATTCATGCATATCGACATCCAAGGCGATGTCGTTAAGTACCATCGGCTTCATGGCCTCTTCCCCATACTCAAAGAAGTCATGCTGATGTTCGACAATACAGCGCGCTACCTTCAGCAAGGTGTCATTGCGGCTCTCGAGGCTTTTGATCAGCCACTTGGCTTCTTGCAGGTGTGAGCGAATAAACTGGCTATCAGAAGGGCTACACCCATTACGGCCATAGGCGGCGTATTGCTCATTCACTTTTAGTTTGGGCACACTATCTGGGTTGATTTGAACCACCCACTGACCTTGATGCTTAAATACGGAGACATCAGGGACGACGTATTCGGCCTCGTTGGTCACAATCAAGTTACCTGGGCGTGGCTCGAGGCTATGAATCAATTGCATCACGGATTTAAGCTCAGGCTCTTTTAGCCGGGTTTCACGCATCAACTGGCGATAATCACGGTTGGCGAGCAAGTCCATGTGTTCGGTGAGCACCTTCCGCGCGTCGTCCAGCCAAGGGGTATCGGCGTCGTAGGTGGCCAGTTGCAGCATCAAGCACTCTTGCAGTGTGCGAGAGGCAACGCCTAGGGGATCAAAATGCTGCACGCGTTTGAGCACCGCTTCGACTTCGTCAAGTTCAATCTCTTCGCTGCCTAAGCTATCGAGGATCTCTTCGGTACTCACTGACAAGTAACCTTGATCGTCCACCGCATCAATGATCGCCATCGCAATCACCTGATCGTTTTCCGAAAAAGGCGTCAGCTCGAGCTGCCATTTTAAGTAGTCGTATAGCGTTTGGGTGGTTTCGCCTTGATAAACCGGTTGGTCGTCGTATCCGCTGGCACCTGCGCCCGTGTTGCCCGTGCCAGCCGAGTAGAGATGATCCCAGGTGGTATCGACCGGGAGATCGTCTGGCATTTCGTTCTTTTCAAACGCGTCAGAGGTTTCCATGGTGTCGGCGCTGGCAGTCGCAGTTTCTTGTACGTCCGCGTCTTTATCATGGGATGGCTCGTGCTGAGTGGCCTCTTGCTCTTGGCCCTCGTCATGCTCCAACAGCGGGTTACTTTCCAACGCTTCTTGGATTTCCTGTTGCAAGTCCAGCGTCGACAGTTGCAACAGACGGATCGCCTGTTGCAACTGCGGTGTCATTGCGAGTTGTTGTCCAAGCTTAAGCTGAAGCGTGGGTTTCATAGAGGCGGTACACCTTTCCTTATTTCAACGACCGAAGAGGTTAAAAACGCTTGCTCTGGCTAACAGGGCAAGCGCTCTTTAGTAACTATAGCCTTGATTGGCAGTTTGTAGCGTGAGCCAGTCCACTATATTTTATCCGAACACGCTCACCAAGCTGGCATGATCGGGCGCACTAGAGTTTGAATTGATCACCCAAATAGACCCGCTTGACATGCTCATCATTAAGCACTTCATCAGGGGTGCCGTGTGCAATCAAGTGTCCTTGGCTGACAATGTAAGCATGTTCACAGACACTGAGCGTTTCGCGCACATTGTGGTCGGTGATCAATACGCCTAAGCCACGATCACGTAAATGCTCGATGATTTTCTTAATATCGATCACCGATATCGGATCGACCCCGGCAAAGGGCTCATCCAGCAAAATAAATTTCGGATTGGCGGCCAATGCACGCGCGATTTCTACCCGACGGCGTTCACCGCCGGATAAGGCCATCCCCAAGCTGTCACGGATATGCTGGATATTAAACTCATCGAGCAAATCTTCTGCCTTGTCTTGGCGCTCTTCTTTGCTTAGCGACTTACGGGTTTGTAGCACAGCCATCAGGTTATCGTAGACGCTCAGCTTACGAAATATCGACGCCTCTTGTGGCAAGTAGCCGATCCCCAAGCGTGAGCGGTTATGCATCGGCTGAATGCTGATGTCTTTGTCATCGATATAGATGGCCCCTTCGTCACGAGCGACCAAGCCGACAATCATGTAAAACGAGGTGGTTTTACCCGCACCGTTAGGGCCTAAAAGACCAACAATTTCACCGGATTTCACTTCTAAGCTGACATCGGCGACCACCTTTCGCCCTTTATAACTTTTGGCCAGATTGGCCGCTGTGAGTGTTGCCATGTCGCCTCTTATTGCTCGTCTGACGTGGATGCATCCTGAGAGGATGACGACTTGGTGCTCGGCTGCAAAATCGTGGTGACGCGTTTGGTGCTATCACTTTCTGCCACAAGCTGTTGCTTGTCGATTTCATAGGTGATCACGTTGCCTTCCACCTGATTGCCACTTTGCTCAAGCATCGCATTGGTCGACATTTTAAGAAATTCATTGCCCACTTCGTAGCGCAGCTTGTTGGCTTCGCCATGAATCTCTTTGCCATCGTCCATGGTTTGCTCAAACGTGGCCGGCTTACCATAGGCTTCGATGGTTTCATCCCCCTCTTGGCCCTCCGGGCGAATCACGATCAGTTTATCGGCCAAGATTTTAATGCTGCCTTGGGTCAGGACCACGTTTTGGGTAAAGGTTACCGTGTTGGTCGCCATATCCAGGTGTTGGCTTTCTGACTCTATATAAATCGGTTGCTCAGTATCACTG
Source organism: Salinivibrio sp. IB282 (assembly GCF_001995685.1). Lineage (NCBI taxonomy): Bacteria > Pseudomonadati > Pseudomonadota > Gammaproteobacteria > Vibrionales > Vibrionaceae > Salinivibrio > Salinivibrio sp. IB282. Next base: position 12,478 of record NZ_MUET01000070.1, read on the forward strand.
CTCAGAGCCAGTGAGTAATGCGACAGCAGCAACATGGCACCTGCCAGCGCTTTAACGAGGGGTCGTTTCATATCGGCCTCTAACATCGTCTAACAATTCCATCTGGTGGTTACCGAAATTTCCTTTCACCCGTTTACCTTTGGTTTGAAAACGGGTGCCGGTGATCGTCGTCGGACTCTCTGACCAAAAATCTCGCGTGGTGAGATTCAAGGTCACCGAATCAGTGGCTACCGAATCTATTTGTGCATTCGGTAGTAGGTTAAAAATGCGCACGTTGCCCGTCATGGTCAACAGGTGGTCATCGGACAATATTGCGTAGTCTGCACTCACCCGCCACTCTTCCTCTGTGCCTGCTTTGTACGTCCACAGAACGGGCTCATTAAAGTGGGTTTCATCAATCTTGGCATAATGCTCAAGATGCTTGGCGTGTACGGTGTAGCTGCGCACACCATCCGCATCATATTGCACAGTTTGGATCGCTTCGCCAGTAAAAAGCGGCTTTTCGGCATCAGGGGTAACCTGTTGTACTTGCTGCCAGCCATGCTGAACCAATAGATAGTAACCGCTTACGCTACAAAGCACGACCAATAGAAGCAGGCCAAGCCGCCGAGTCATACACTCAAGCCCTTGTGTTGGTCGAGTTCACCACGCGCCTCTAACATGAGATCGCACACTTCACGCACGGCGCCGAAGCCACCGCCTGTTTGCGTGACAAAGTGCGCGCGACGCTTAAGGAGTGGATGACCATCCGCGACACAGCAGGCAAGCCCGACTTTCTCCATCACCGGCCAATCAATTAAGTCATCGCCCATATAGGCGGTGTGGGCGGGTAAAACATCAACATGACGGCACAAGTCCTGATACGCCGAAAGCTTATCGCTTTGTCCTTGATACACATGTTGGACACCGAGCGCCTGCATGCGGTTCGCGACAWTCTGAGATTGGCGGCCAGTGA
>NZ_MUET01000071.1:0-13183 GCF_001995685.1 Salinivibrio sp. IB282
TCACATCTGACTTAACAAACCGCCTGCATGCGCTTTACGCCCAGTAATTCTGATTAACGCTCGCGCCCTCCGTATTACCGCGGCTGCTGGCACGGAGTTAGCCGGTGCTTCTTCTGCAGCTAACGTCAAGCCATGCACGTATTAAGTACACCACCTTCCTCACTGCTGAAAGTGCTTTACAACCCGAAGGCCTTCTTCACACACGCGGCATGGCTGCATCAGGGTCTCCCCCATTGTGCAATATTCCCCACTGCTGCCTCCCGTAGGAGTCTGGGCCGTGTCTCAGTCCCAGTGTGGCTGATCATCCTCTCAAACCAGCTAAGGATCGTTGCCTTGGTAAGCCATTACCTTACCAACTAGCTAATCCTAACTGGGCCCATCCCAACGCGATAGCTTACATGTAGAGGCCACCTTTGGTCCYRRCTCGTAAYGAACYAAGACATTATGCGGTATTAGCCGTCGTTTCCAACGGTTATCCCCCGCGTCAGGGCAGGTTCCCAGCCGTTACTCACCCGTCCGCCGCTCGACGTCCAGCAAATCCACCGAAGCTTCAATGCTGCCGTTTCCGCTCGACTTGCATGTGTTAGGCCTGCCGCCAGCGTTCAATCTGAGCCATGATCAAACTCTTCAATTTAAGTTTGGTGTTTGCTTTTCCAAAGAAAAGACAAACGGCTCGATAAATACTGTTTTGTTCGTCTCTTGCGAGACAAACGAATTGACTGTGCCGAATAACTAAAAGTTATATCGTATTGGTCACTCAGTTCATCGAATAAATCTTTTTGTCTATTCTCAACGAGTGCCCACACAGATTGCATAGGTCAAATTGTTAAAGAGCGTTGACTGTGCGAAGCTGCGCTTCGCTTGGTCAGGGCTGCGTATCTTACGCGCCTCACCGTTAAAGTCAAGAAGAAATTTTATCTTTTATTTTCAACCCGCCGGGTGAAATAAAACCTCTTTTTGACTCCCCTAACGCTTGGCGTTAAGTAGGTCGACTATCTTAATCTTTTAAAAACTCACGTCAAGCGTTTATTTTTATTCGATTTTTTTCCTCGACATGCTCGCTGAACGCTTGCCCTGCGTGCCGTGTCGATGGAGGCGCATTATAGAGAAGCTGATCAGGTTGGCAAGTCCTTTTTAGGTGTTTTTTAGAAAAAAACTGTCACTCGCTGTTTTTTTGCTCGCTAGGGTGTAAAACTGGTATCAAACTCGCCGCTATTTAGCACTGTTAAGAGAGAAAAGAGGGATCTGTGATGGTAAAACAGCTGCGCGCCTATAAAGGCATGACGCCTCAGCTTGGCGAGCGCGTCTATATTGATGAATCCAGTGTATTGGCTRGCGATATTACGCTAGGCGATGATGTGAGTATTTGGCCGTTGGTTGCGGCACGTGGTGACGTGAACCATATCCAGATTGGCGCACGGACCAATGTACAAGATGGCTCAGTCCTTCATGTCACCCATAAAAATGCCGAAAACCCACAAGGTTACCCGTTGATCATTGGCGAAGAGGTGACAATCGGCCACAAGGTCATGTTACACGGCTGCCGGATTGGCAACCGAGTCCTAGTGGGAATGGGGACGATTATTCTTGATGACGCTGTGATTGAAGATGAAGTGCTGATTGGCGCTGGCAGTTTAGTCCCGCCCGGAAAACGCTTAGAGAGCGGCTACCTGTATGTTGGCTCACCGGTCAAACAGGTTCGCCCCCTCACTGACAAAGAGCGTGCTTATTTTGCCCGCTCAGCGCAAAACTATGTCGACACCAAAGACATCTACCGCTGCGAGCACTAGATCACCAAGCTGCCATCGGGTTCAAACGCTTCTGATTCGATGGCCGCTTCCATTTGCTCTTCAATATCAAACCAAACCTGTTCAACGATCGTCTGCGCATTATCCGAGTCTACCGCACAGCCGGCGAGCTCAGATAAGGTAGTAAAGCGGACAGCGCATGGTAACAATGCACCATTAAGTTGGCCGTAAAAACAAATACGCGCCTTTGCCGTATCGACCTGCGCTTCGTCCGCAGCCAGAATAAAGGATTGATTCATTGATTGAGTGCCTCTCTTAACTGCTCACGCACACGTTCGGTTTGTGGCCGACAGCCACGCCATAGGGCAAAGCTTTCCGCCGCTTGTTCCACTAGCATCCCCAAACCGTCTAAACACCGTCCTGCTCCTTGGCGTTGCGCCCATTGGTTGCTGGTTGTACAGCCAGCTTGATACACCATGTCATAGACAGTGGTAGCAGGGCCAATCGCGCCGTGAGGAACAGGAGGATGGCTTTGATGTAAGCTCGCCGAGGTCGCGTTAATGATCACATCAACGGGCGCGGCCATGGGTTTATCCACAGCATGACGGGTGATCGGTCCGGCCTCACCAAATGCAGCGGCTAATTGCTGGGCTTTTTGCTCGGTGCGATTCACCATCATCAGCGATGCTGGCTCTTGCTCTAGTAAAGGAAGTAACACACCCCGTGCGGCACCGCCCGCTCCCACGACCATAATGCGCTTATCGCGTAATTCTACGTGGTGATGCAATAAGTCAGTCACTAAGCCAGCGCCATCGGTGTTATCACCCAATAAGGTGCCATCACTTTGCTTAACCAGTGTATTCACGGCACCGGCGCGGCGGGCACGCTCTGTCAGTGTATCGGCCCAATCATACGCTTGCTGTTTAAAAGGCACGGTCACATTGGCGCCATGCCCTCCTTGGGCAAAAAACGCCTGCATACTGGTCACAAAGCCTTCAAGCGGCGCTTCAATGGCTTGATAGTCGATGTCTTGTTGAGTTTGTGTCGCAAATGCGGCGTGGATCTGCGGCGACTTACTGTGGCCAATCGGATGGCCGACCACGCAATAACGATCGGTCATCTGTTACCACTCCCTCGGTTTAAGATAGTCGCGATAGAGTCTCGCTTCCGGCGCGTCTTCATCGGGTGACCAATTATATTCCCAGCGCGCCATCGGCGGCATCGACATCAGGATAGACTCGGTGCGCCCGCCACTTTGTAAGCCAAATAGCGTGCCTCTGTCATACACCAAGTTAAATTCGACATAGCGTCCGCGGCGGTAAAGCTGGAAATCGCGTTCACGCTCACCATAGGGCGTTGCCTTGCGGCGCTGTACAATCGGCAGGTAAGCATCGATAAAACCTTTTCCAACCGCTTGGGTATAGGCAAAGCACTGCTCGAATGGCCATTGGTTCAAATCATCAAAGAAAAGCCCGCCGACGCCACGGGTTTCATCACGATGGGGCAGATAAAAATAGCGATCGCACCATGCTTTGTGATCAGCGTACACGCTATCACCAAAGGGCGCGCACAAAGCTTTGGCGGTCTCATGCCAGTGCTGGCAGTCTTCTTCGAACGGATAGAAAGGCGTAAGGTCAAAGCCGCCGCCAAACCACCACACAGGATCAGCGCCTTCTTTTTCAGCAATGAAAAAACGCACGTTCGCGTGTGAGGTCGGCACATATGGGTTATGAGGATGGATCACTAACGACACCCCCATGGCCTCAAAACAGCGACCGGCAAGCTCTGGGCGGTGCGCGGTCGCTGAGGCAGGCATTTGATAGCCAAATACGTGCGAGAAGTTCACTCCCGCTTGCTCAAATACTTGGCCCTGACGCAGGACGCGACTGCGGCCACCGCCTCCTTTCTCACGCTCCCACGCATCTTCAATAAAATGCGCTTGACCATCTTGTTGCGCAAGCTGTTGGCAAATATCATCTTGAAGCTGGAGGAAAAAAGCCTTCACGGCTTGCTTATCAATTGTCGACTGACCGTGTGCCACGCTCACATCCTTTGTTACTGAGACTATGTGCTTACTTTACCTGATCCACGCACTGGGATCTTGACGGAATTTCATCCCTCACCGCTGACGCAAACGTTTTCCTTGCGATGAAATCTGGGTATAATTCGCGCCACGCTCAGCTTAACCTATTCACGCTTGTCATCAAGAAGGACGTATTATGACTGTCGGTATCATCATGGGCTCGCAATCCGATTGGCCTACCATGACACATGCAGCGGCTATGTTGGATCACTTTGCCATCCCTTACGAAACCCGTATTGTCTCCGCCCATCGCACACCACAGTTACTGGCCGACTACGCCCAACAAGCGGCCGAGCGCGGGATTAAAGTGATTATTGCCGGTGCCGGGGGTGCCGCCCATCTACCTGGGATGACCGCCGCACACACCAGCCTGCCGGTACTCGGCGTACCGGTCCAGTCAAAAGCGTTAAAGGGCATGGACTCATTGCTTTCTATTGCTCAAATGCCTAAAGGCGTGGCAGTGGGTACGCTCGCCATTGGTGACGCAGGCGCCGCGAATGCAGGCCTCCTTGCAGCACAAATTCTCGCCACGGCCGACCCTGATTTGATGACAAAAGTGGATGCGTTTCGCCAAGTGCAAACTGAGGCTGTTCTCGCTCAACCCAACCCACAAGGGTAAAACCATGAATATTCTGGTGTTAGGCGCGGGACAACTGGCCCGGATGATGGCCTTGGCCGGCGCGCCGCTCAATCTTATCGTCAGCGCCTATGATGTGCGTAGTGGCGACATTATTCACCCACTGACGCTGCAACCACTGGGGCACGGCCTCAATACGGCCATCGCCGGCGCGGATATTATCACCGCGGAATTTGAGCATATCCCCGCCGATATCTTGCATCACTGTGAGCAAAGCGGGAAATTACGCCCCAACGCCCAGGCAATTCTAACCGGTGGCGATCGCCAAATTGAGAAAGCCCTACTGATGCAAGCAGGCGTCGCCAATGCGCCGTACCGTGTGGTGTATACACAGGCGGATTTAGAAAAGGCAGTCGACGCACTGGGCGCGCCCTTGGTCCTCAAAAGTACCTTGGATGGTTATGACGGCAAAGGACAATGGCGCTATCGTGACGGCGATGATCTTCACGCATTATGGGCCGAGCTCGACGCCTTTCTCACCGCGCCCGAACAGCGCGATGGGCAAGCCATCATTGCCGAAGCCATGATCCCCTTTGACCGAGAAGTGTCACTGATTGGTGTGCGTGGCGCGAATGGTGAATTTGCCAGCTATAGCCTGACCCAAAACCACCATCATGATGGGATACTCACCTTGTCTGTGGTGCGCCCGGATGAGGATGCCTTGCAAACACAAGCAGCGGATATGTTGGAAAAGATTGCCAGCGCGCTGAACTATGTGGGGGTGCTCGCAGTGGAATTCTTTGATGTGGACGGCAGCTTGCTGGTGAACGAAATCGCACCTCGGGTGCACAACTCCGGTCATTGGACACAGCAAGGCAGCGCATGTTGCCAGTTTGAAAACCACCTGCGTGCAGTCAGCGGCTTACCCCTCGGCCCGACCGATTTAATCCAGCCGACGGCGATGATTAATGTCTTAGGCCAAGGCAGTGTTCCGCTTGCGACCTATCGTGATGCCCATGTGCATTGGTATAACAAAACGCCTCGTCCGGGGCGCAAAGTGGGTCATATTAATGTCACGGCCACATCGAACGCAGAGCTTGCCACCAAATTAGCCAGCCTCGCCAGCTACCTCCCTGACAATGCTTTTCACGGTTTAAAATCCGCTGCCTTGGCTCTCGCCGCGCAAACCGACTAATCCTCACTCTCCGATTCTGCAGCCGATTCACCTTGAATCGCGCTGCAGGGCTTATCGGCACATTGATGCACCGTCTTGCCGCCTTTCTTACGCTCCACCAGCAGCGCAAAGCCACATTGTTCGCAGGTGCCAGCTATCGGTTGTGCGTTTACTGCAAAATGGCACTTAGGGTACTGGTCACAGGCAAAAAAACGCTTACCGTAACGCGAGGTACGCTCCACCAGCTCACCTTTATGGCAGGCTGGGCAAGTCAACGTGGTGTGATCCGGTTCGTCCGGTTTTTCAATATGCGTGCATTGCGGGAATTGATCGCAGCCAATAAACATACCGAATCGACCTTGGCGTAACACCAACTCCCCCTGATGACACGCCGGGCAAGCCACGCCAAGCGCTTTTACTACATGGCCATCGCCATGATGTAACGCCTTGGTATAGTGGCAGTCTGGGTAGGCCGTACAGGCCAAAAACGGGCCTCGTTTGCCCGATTTAAACGCAAGAGCGCTGCCACATTCCGGGCAGCGCTCCTGGGTGTTCGGGGTGTTTTCTTTACTCATTCACACCTTTCACTGTTGTTGAGAAGCGTTAGTGCACGTATCCCTCTTGTGCGTCGTACAGCATGTCTTCCATCTGTGTATACGCACGCTCGTTACCGGGCACGTTAAACAGCACCATCAAAATCACCCATTTTAGGTCATCAAGACCAAATTCTTGGGTCTCGAGTTCCATCACCCGATCGATCACCATTTCACGCGTTTCCGGTGACAGCACACCAGCCTGCTCTAAGAATAAGAGGAAGCCTCGGCTTTCTTGGTCGATAAAGCGTGTTTCTTGCTCGGTATAGATTCGAATCGAGCTTTGGGCACTGCCTGATAGGTAGGGCTGTTTATCCGCATATTGCAACTGTGCCAGCTTTTCAAGCCAGTTCAGGGCTTTATATATATCGTCTTGATGAAAACCCGCGCGGGACAATTCATCTGCTAACTCGTCCTGATCGATCATCACTTCCACATCGCTATGGATGTAGGTTTCGAACAGGTACATAAGAATGTCCATCATGGCTAGCCCCTCCTCGTTCTGACATAGCCACCGGGTACTGCTGCTACAAGCCCCTGGAGTTCTAAGTCTAACAACTGCATCATGATTTCGTGAACCGGTTGGTTGCAGCGCTCAGCCAGTACGTCGACACACGTCGCGTTAGTCCCTACGTTAGCCAACAGCGCAGAAAATGGCAATCCTTCGTGCATATCTAACTTGGGTGCATCACTAAATAATTCATGTTGCTGACTCACAGCAAACTGCACCAAGCTATTCACATCACTTATAATATCATCAACACAGTCAACTAACACCGCACCTTGTTTTATCAATTGGTGGCAACCGCGCGATTGGACTTGGTCAATGGGACCGGGAATCGCAAATACACTCCGGTTTTGCTCTAGCGCATAACGCGCCGTGATCAGTGACCCACTTTGCGGTGCGGCCTCTACCACCAATACACCCGCCGATAACCCACTGATCAGTCGATTGCGGCGCGGAAAGTGTTCAGCCCTTGGCGGCGCGTCTGGCCAAAACTCGGAAACCAGTGCCCCTTGCGCTTCAATTCGCTTGGCCAATGCGCGATGTCGCGCGGGATACACATTGGCAAGTCCGCTTCCCAACACCGCCAAAGTCTTACCGCCGCCTTCGAGTGCGCCTTTGTGTGCCCGGCCATCAATGCCGAGCGCAAGCCCACTGGTAATCGCAACACCATGCTCAACCAGTTGTTTAGCAAATTGATACGCTGTCTCTAAACCTTGTGGGGTCGCGTGACGGCTGCCCACCATCGCCAATTGGGGCATCGCCAAGCAAGAGAGATCCCCTTGCACATACAAGATCAAAGGTGGCCGTGAGATTTCTCTGAGTAGTGCCGGGTAGGCAGGATGATCAAAGCCAATAAGGTGGCAATTATTTTGCCTCGCCCACTCAAGGCTGCGTTCAATCATGGCATGGTTGGGGTGGGTGATCGCCTGACATTGATCAGCGGTTAAGCCAACCGCGGCAAGCTCATAATGCGTTTGGTCACATAACGCATCGATGGGCACTTTGGCCAACAGCGCGCGCCGTTGCGAGACGCGCAACCGCGGCACTTGGGTCAGCGTCAACCATCCTCGCAGCGATTTATCGTCCATAGGCCTGTTGAGGAGAAGGCGGCACCGCATGCATGCCGGCTTTGATAGGCTGACGCGCTTGGGTGATCACCGCCAAACTAACCCAGGGATAGGCCCGAACCACCATGGTTTGTCCCACTGTCACATCAGGCATGGGTGTGATGGCCTGTGTCGTGCTTTCGTTCGCGTTTTGATAGCGATACTCACCGGGGCCATTTAATACGTTGGCGCCAGCTTCAGTAACAGTAAACATTTGCCCGGCGGTTACGCCATCTTTGGCGCCTTTATCGAGCACCACAAGCTGGCCATTCGCCACATACTCACTGCCATAGAGGTGCCCTAATAAGGTGGCGTCGGTTTGCGCCGCTTGGGGCCAAAACCGAGGAGACGTGTTCTCAGGCAAAGGTAACAAGACATCATTGGGGCGCACTTCCTGCACCACGCGTGTGAGTGTCAGCACACTGCGCCCTTGGCTTTGCGCACGGATACGCCCATCAGCCACATGTTTTAAGCTCACCATAGCGGTAGATTCGGCGCCAGCGCCTGACTTTTCGGCGCGCGAGAAAGTTTTCTCAACCCGAAAAACCTGCCAGTCTCTAGCATTCAGCGCGGCATCCACATATAGGGTATCGTGTAGGGAAAGATATTGACGTCCATCGGTCGAGCCAAGCACGCGAGGCAAGGCGACCAAGCGCGCTTTTTCGACCAACATGTCCTGTCGTAAATAGGGAAGCAGCCTCGAATCAACGCCGGTGAGTGCCGGTGTATCGGACACCTTTCCGTGCGGCGCGATCGCCTCTTTGGGCTGATAGCTGACGGTAGGTTTTCCTGCTTGCCATGTGAGCGTCAGCACATCACCGGGGTAAATAAGATAGGGATCCTTTATACCCGGATTCGCGTACCATACCTTGGGCCACTGCCAAGGGTTATCAAAAAAGGTGGCGGCGATGTCCCACAAGGTATCTCCCCGCTCAACCACATAACGCTGACTCTCGGCAGGACCGGCTGCCAGTATTGGTAGCGCGACAACCAATAACCCAGCAGCGGCCAGATTGAATAGCTTTCTTGTCATCAATGTCTTCCTCACCCGACGAATGATGCTGATGCTGTCAATTGGCTGGTAAAATGTCTAGAATTAACCCAATTACCCCGTGCCGCTTTCGGCACAGTTCAATTTTTATGAGACGTTATGGCTTTACTGAACGTATTAACATTCCCAGATGAGCGCCTTCGCACCGTGGCCAAGCCAGTGGATGCTGTCACGCCTGAGATCCAAAAAATGGCGGATGACATGGTTGAAACCATGTACGCCCAAGACGGTATTGGTCTCGCGGCCACGCAAGTAGATTTTCACCAACGCATGGTGGTGATTGATGTGTCTGACACCCGTGATCAACCCATGGTGCTTATCAACCCCGAAATCATCGAAAAGCGTGGTGAAGAAGGTATTGAAGAAGGGTGCTTATCTGTGCCCAGCGCACGTGCATTGGTCCCTCGTGCGGCCGAAGTGACAGTAAAAGCGCTGGATCGCGACGGTAACCCTATCCAGTTTGATGCCGACGACTTGCTAGCGATTTGCGTTCAGCATGAGCTTGACCATCTAGAAGGTAAGCTTTTTGTTGATTATCTTTCGCCACTGAAGCGACAACGCATCAAGCAGAAGATGGAAAAAATCAAACGCGCTAACCAAAAAGCAAGTTGAGGTCACTTTGAGCACACCGCTGCGTATAGTATTTGCGGGCACGCCGGATTTTGCCGCGCGCCATTTGCAAGCCCTGCTCGACAGTGAGCATGAGGTGATTGCGGCTTATAGCCGTGAAGATAAACCCGCTGGCCGAGGAAAAAAGCTTACCGCCAGCCCGGTGAAACAGCTCGCCCTTGAGCATGACTTACCCGTCTACCAACCCCGCACCTTGCGTGATGAACAAGCGCAAGCCGAGCTGGCTGCCTTGAATGCTGATGTGATGGTGGTGGTCGCTTACGGGCTTATTCTCCCCAAAGCGGTCTTGGATACACCTCGATTAGGCTGTGTGAATGTCCATGGCTCCATCCTGCCTCGCTGGCGTGGCGCGGCCCCTATCGAGCGAGCCGTATGGGCCGGCGACAATGAGACCGGCGTCACCATCATGCAGATGGATGAGGGGCTCGATACCGGCGACATGCTCAAAATTGCCACCTTACCCATTGATGAGAAAGAGACCAGTGGCAGCCTGTATCAGCGACTTGCAGAGCTGGGGCCGCAGGCATTGATCGACTGCCTTAATGACATGGCTAACGGCATTATTCTTGCCGAGCCACAAAACGATGCCAAAGCCAACTACGCTGAAAAGCTGAGTAAGCAAGAAGCGCAAATCGATTGGCAGCGAGATGCCGCCTTTATCGAGCGTTGTGTGCGCGCATTTAACCCACGTCCGATCAGCTACTTCACCTTAGGAGAGCAAAACATCAAGGTATGGGACGCTAACGCACTGGATATCGACGTGGACGCGGCACCAGGCACAGTGATCAACACTGACAAACACGGCATTCAGGTCGCGACCGGAAAAGGCGTGATCCAGCTGACCCAACTTCAGCCACCAGGCAAAAAAGCCATGCAAGCACATGAGCTGCTGAATGCTCGCCGTGAATGGTTTGAAACGGGTACCCAACTGTAGGTTAATCGTGCCCTGCATGACGATAAGGCCAGTACGCTGGCCTTTTTTTATCTGGCTAACATCATCGTTTGATGCCAATTTGACCGTTGCATAGGTAAACATATGAATGTAAGAGCCGCGGCTGCCCGCGTTCTGTATCACGTGGTCGATCAGGGCCAATCACTGTCACAGCAGCTTCCTCTTGCTCAACAGCAAATCGCGCCACGCGACGCCGCCTTGTTGCAAGAGATGTGTTACGGCACGTTACGCTGGCTGCCGCGCTTAGAGTATATCGTGCAAGCCCTGATGGACAAGCCACTGAAAGGCAAGCAACGTGTTTTCCATCACTTGCTGCTGGTCGGGCTGTATCAGATTAGCTACATGCGGATCCCTGCCCATGCAGCGGTGGCTGAAACTGTCAACGCCACCAAGCCATTGAAGCGCCCACAATTACGTGGATTGATTAACGCCATTTTGCGCAATTATCAACGCGATCAAGCGGCGCTAGACCAAGCGAGTCAAGCACACGAGGCCGGGCTTTATTGTCACCCCAGCTGGTTACTCAAACGCCTTCAGGCCGCCTACCCCTCCAATTGGCAAGACATTGTGGCGGCAAATCATCAAAAGGCGCCGATGTGGCTGCGTGTCAATCGCCAGTACCATTCACGAGAAAGCTACCACTCAGAGCTGCAACAAGCCGGTATTGGTGCCAGTACTCACCCAGATGCGATGGACGCGCTGAAGCTCGACGCGCCGTGTGATGTGTCTCGCCTACCCGGCTTTGACCAGGGCTGGGTGTCGGTACAAGATGCCGCCGCGCAGCTGGCTGTCGATTATCTCCAACCCGCGTCTGCAGAACATATTCTCGACTGCTGTGCCGCGCCAGGCGGAAAAACCTGTCATATTCTTGAGCATCAACCTGATGCCATCGTGACGGCCATTGATGCCGATGAAAACCGCTTGTCGCGGATCAAAGACAACCTGTCACGGTTGGGCCTTAATGCTGAAGTGAAACACGCGGATGCCCGCGAGCCGGGCGCTTGGCATCAAGGGCCGACATTTGATCGTATTTTGCTGGATGCCCCTTGCTCTGCCACCGGCGTGATCCGACGTCATCCCGACATAAAGTGGCTGCGTCGTGACAGTGATATTCACGCCTTGGTCACGTTACAGGCAGAGATTTTAGACGCAATGTGGCAGCAATTAGCACCAGGCGGTACGCTGGTTTACGCCACTTGCTCAGTGTTACCGGATGAAAACCGCGAGCAAATCCGTGCCTTTTTAGCCCGTGAGCCTTCCGCGATACTGCGCACCGGCACGCAAACGCAGCCTGGTCGCCAGATTTTGCCAGGCGAAGACGACATGGACGGTTTCTATTACGCATGCCTAGACAAGCCTTTATGCGACTAGGCAGGGAGTGACAGTAGCATGAAAATCATCATCTTGGGTGCAGGCCAAGTCGGCGGCACCTTGGCAGAAAACCTAGTGGGGGAAAACAACGATATCACCATTGTTGACCGCGCCCCGGAACGACTGCGTGAGCTGCAAGACAAATATGACTTACGTGTGGTGCAAGGGTTTGCCAGCCATCCGACCACGCTGCAAGAGGCGGGGGCTCAAGATGCGGATATGCTGGTCGCGGTGACCAACTCAGACGAGACCAATATGATCGCCTGCCAGGTCGCGTATACCCGATTTAATACCCCCAACCGTGTTGCCCGGATCCGCAGCCCTGAATACTTAGCGGTGAAAGAGCAACTGTTTAACAGTGATGCGTGTCCGGTTGACCACCTTATCGCTCCAGAAGAATTGGTGACCCGTTATATTCGTCGTCTGATTGAATATCCAGGTGCCTTACAGGTGGTCAGTTTTGCTGACAAAAAGGTCGGTCTGGTTGCGGTTAAAGCGTATTACGGTGGTCCTTTAGTCGGAAAGGCCTTGTCGGCGCTGCGTGAACATATGCCGCATGTGGATACGCGTGTCGCCGCTATTTTCCGTCGTGATCGCCCGATTCGCCCGCAAGGTACCACCATCATTGAAGCCGATGACGAAGTATTTTTCGTCGCCGCGAGTAACCATATTCGTTCGGTGATGAGTGAGTTGCAGCGCCTTGAAAAGCCCTACAAACGCATCATGATTGTTGGTGGTGGTAATATCGGGGCAGGCCTCGCGATGGCGTTGGAGCGTCAATACAGTGTGAAGTTGATTGAACGTAACCCGACCCGCGCCGAGCACCTTTCTGAGTTACTGGAAGAAACCACGGTCTTTTGTGGTGACGCCTCCGACCAAGAGCTGCTCAGTGAAGAGCACATTGATCAGATTGATGTGTTTATCGCGGTCACCAACGAAGATGAAGCCAACATTATGTCGGCGATGTTGGCGAAACGCCTTGGCGCCAAAAAAGTCATGGTGCTTATCCAGCGCGGCGCTTATGTGGATTTGGTGCAAGGCGGGGTAATTGATATTGCCATCTCCCCTCAACAGGCGACGATATCTGCGCTGCTCACCCATGTTCGCCGCGCCGACATTGTTAATGTCTCGTCACTACGACGCGGTGCCGCCGAGGCCATCGAGGCAATCGCCCATGGGGATGCATCTACCTCGAAAGTGGTCGGGCGCGCCATCGGCGAGATCAAACTGCCACCAGGTACCACGATCGGTGCCGTGGTACGCGGCGATGAAGTGTTAATTGYGCACGACAAAACCGTGATCCAGCAAGATGACCATGTGGTGTTGTTCTTGGTGAACAAAAAATACATTCCTGACGTTGAGCGCCTGTTCCAGCCCAGTCCTTTCTTCC
>NZ_MUET01000072.1:0-12804 GCF_001995685.1 Salinivibrio sp. IB282
ATATTGTCTATCAGTAGATAGTGCTGGGTAGCTGACCGGAAGATTTACGAGGCTTTCATATTCCTCAGGCTTTAAGGCAATCAATCGAGCTCTTTCTATATCTCGCTGAGGAAGTCTTTTAGGTATCGAATCCCTTAGCAGATCGGGAAGATTACTACGTAGTAAATCTGCATCCTCTTGATGATCAAGATTTTTTGAAATCCTTTCCATTGTTCTTCTAATCGATGCCAGTCGTACACTCCTTTCCTCTTCCGTAAGATTCGAGCTTTCTCGCTCTAATCTTCTTGTTTCAGCCAATACCCTTTTAATTTGTCCTGGGACACCCAAACGTCGCTGGAAATTAATAACACGGTCTTGAGGTACACCCGATTGCTTTACATCTTCGAAAACCTTCTCAGAAATTGCTCTGGCGTCTTTAACCAAATAGTCAATGCCAGATCTGAAAGAGCCATATCCAGCCACTCCCGCATAAATTATTCCTGCAGTCGCCAGCCAAACCTTTAGAGAGCCATCTTCAACAAATACGGCAAACTCTAGGTCTTGACTGTAGATTCCTTCTGCATACAGCGGAGCTTTATTCGATAGGTACTCCTTTAATCTAGACTTGCCAATTTCGTCTAGATTTATATCTAAGTGAATATAAGTCTCTGAGAGTTTACTCAATGTTCTTATCCTTGTATGAGCTCTGTGAAGCTAACATTGTACTAGTGTGCGTGCTCGATTTGTCAAAATCGTTATACGCCCTGTTTTATCTATAACCTCATGATAATCATGCGGTTTTCCATCTTTCTCATCAAATCCTCATTGGTGATAATGTGCATGCCGCCTATCCCGGTTGAGGTGTTCACATTATCCCCGCGCTTGTACTTTTAACCGATTGATTATTCGTGTTTTTTATTTTTTCGCCCCGGGAAAGTGTGAATCGGTCATGAGAAAGCGTGCATCTATGTAGGCGTTTTGTTGCGTTCCACGCTACCGCCCTTTGGTTGTCGGCGTCCAAAAGGCCATGTAAGAGGAAGAAACATAAACGGTTAGAATACCAAAGTGCAGAATAGCTGTTTAGACAGAATCGCCTAAAATGTTGGCGCGGTCAGAGTTTGGGAGTTTGCGGGACAATAAATGCAAAAAAGCCGCTGACTGAGCAGCGGCTTTCGGTATGTGGCGGAGAGATAGGGATTTGAACCCTAGAAGGGCTATTAACCCTTGCCGGTTTTCAAGACCGGTGCTTTCAACCACTCAGCCATCTCTCCGGAACGGGGCGTATACTAGAGGCAGCTCAGAGCGATGTAAAGTCCATTTTTACTTTTTCGCACTTAAGTGCTGATTTTATCAGCAAAAGCCTGTTTTCAGCGCTTTTCTCTCCTTTGCCCCGCCGTTTATTTAGCCAAATCGACCGTTGATGTAATCAGAGGTCAGTTTGTGCTCAGGGTCATTAAAGACTTTTTGTGTGCTGTTGACTTCAACCAAGTCACCAAGGTGGAAGTAGGCGGTGCGGTCGGACACACGTGCCGCTTGCTGCATAGAGTGTGTGACGATCACGATGCTGAAGTTTTTCTTCAGATCGGCAATCAGCTCTTCAATGATACCGGTGGCAATCGGGTCTAGCGCCGAACAAGGCTCATCCATCAAGATCACTTCCGGCGCGACCGCAATGGTACGTGCGATACACAGACGCTGCTGCTGACCGCCTGATAGACCTGTTGCTGGCTGATCGAGGCGATCTTTCACTTCGTTCCAAAGCCCTGCGCGCGTGAGTGATTGCTCAACCAATGCATCCAACTCGTCTTTGCCGTCAATCAAGCCATGGATACGTGGGCCATATGCCACATTATCGTAAACCGATTTCGGGAACGGGTTAGGACGCTGGAATACCATGCCCACTTGCGAGCGAAGCTCCACAATTTCGGTGTCGCGATGATAGATATCTTCGCCATCCAAAATAATATCACCCGACACTTGGCAGCCAGGAATGGTGTCGTTCATGCGGTTGAGACAGCGCAAGAAGGTAGACTTACCACAGCCTGATGGACCAATCATCGCCAAGACTTCTTTTTCACCAATATCCAAGCTGACATCGGTGATCGCTGATTTTGAGCCGTTTTCGTAATTCACAAAGACATTACGAGCCGTCATACGTGGGCTCTCTACAAAAGGCACACCACACGTTTCAGTCGGTGCCGCCGTATTTTGCGGCGTGGTTTCTGCTACTTCTTCAGTCATGGCTAGGTTGTTCATTGTTGTCGTCGTCATGGTTGTTTCTCCCGACTTACCAGCGTCGTTCAAGACGCTTACGCAGAATCACGGCACAGGCATTCATAAGGGCAAGGAATGCCAGCAATACCATGATTGCGCCAGAGGTGTTTTCGACAAAGCCCTTTTCAGGATTCTCTGCCCATAAATAAATTTGAACGGGTAACGCAGTGGCGGCATCTAGGGGCCCTGAGGGGATATCCACGATAAAGGCCACCATACCAATCATCAGCAGCGGCGCGGTTTCGCCCAGCGCTTGCGCCATGCCGATAATGGTGCCGGTGAGCATGCCAGGCATGGCAAGTGGCAATACATGGTGAATCACCATTTGCATTTTTGATGCGCCGACACCCAAGGCGGCATCACGTACCGATGGCGGTACCGCTTTAATAGATGCGCGGCTCGAGATAATGATGGTTGGCAGTGTCATCAGTGTCAGGACCAAGCCGCCCACAACCGGCGCAGAGCGCGGCAGGTCGGCAAAGTTGAGGAACACGGCTAAGCCCAGCAAACCAAACACGATCGACGGTACCGCTGCCAGGTTATTGATGTTAATTTCAATAATCTCAGTAATACGATTACGTGGTGCGAACTCTTCTAAGTAAATCGCGGCCGCCACCCCAATGGGGAAGCTTAATGCCAGTGTCACCAGCAGCGTATAGAAAGAGCCCACGGTCGCGCCCCAGATCCCAGCGAGCTCAGCATCACGGCTGTCACCATTGGTGAAAAAGCGCGAGTTAAACACGGTGCGAACTCGATCGTCCTCTTTTAGCTGGTTGAACCAACCAATGTGTTTGTCTTTAAACTGGCGATAAGACTCCGGCAAGCTGCCATCGATATTGCCTTTGTTAAACTGATTGACGTTATCGCCCGCGAGTGCCCAAATTTCAACCTCTTGACCCACCAAGTCAGGGTTGGCTGCCACACGGTCGCGTAAGTCGTACTCGGCACCGTTAGACAGAAAACGGAACAGCTCACGTTTGTCGCCACGCGATGTCACCTCGGGCATGGCATCAAAAATGGCATCTGCCAATACTGAGCGATAGCCCAGGTATTTAAGGGTCTCATCATTTAAGGGCTTGCCTTCAATTCCTAGGTTTTCTTCACTTAAATCAACGGTCAAGCGAAGTTCCGTGGTGTAGAAAGCGGTGTAGCCTTGCGAGACGATCGAGCCGAGCAATAGAACCAAGAAGGTAAACGCAAGGAAAATAGAGCCGATACCGTAAAAACGGAAACGTCCTTCTTTCCCGCGGCGCTTTGCTAAGCTGGCCCTTACCCTTGCACGCTTTTCTTGCGCCAGTTGTTCGATTTTATCAGTCATATTGTTCCCGGTATTTCTTCACGATGTTCAACGCAATCACGTTAAGTGCCAGTGTCACAACAAATAAGGTCAGACCCAAAGCAAACGCCGCCAAGGTTTTTGGACTATCAAATTCTTGGTCACCTACAAGAAGCGTGACAATCTGCACCGTCACTGTGGTCACTGAATCAAGGGGGTTAGCCGTTAGGTTAGCCGACAGACCCGCCGCCATTACGACAATCATGGTTTCGCCAATTGCACGTGAAACAGCCAGCAATAAGCCACCCACAATGCCGGGTAATGCAGCCGGTAGAACCACTTTGCGAACCGTTTCTGACGGCGTCGCGCCCAGTCCATACGAGCCATCACGTAGCGATTGCGGTACAGCAGTGATCACATCGTCTGATAATGACGACACAAAAGGAATAATCATGATCCCCATCACCGCACCGGCAGCCAGTGCACTCTCTGACGACGCGCTGCTAAAGCCGATCGCCTGTGCCACATCACGGATAAAGGGTGCGGCCACCAATGCGGCAAAGAAGCCATAAACCACGGTTGGAATACCTGCCAGGATCTCCAAAATCGGTTTGACGATACCCCGTATACGCGGCGATGCATATTCGGCCAAGTAGATCGCACTCATCAACCCGACTGGTGCCGCAATGCACATGGCGATAAACGAGATCATTAAGGTGCCGGTAAACAGTGGAATCGCACCAAACGAGCCACTGGCCGCTTGTTGGTCTGCACGTAAGGCAATTTGCGGTGACCACTCAGTACCAAAGATAAATTCAGTGACTGGGATCATTTGGAAAAAGCGCAACGCCTCAAACAACACCGAGAGCACAATGCCCAGTGTGGTTAAAATCGCGAGTGTTGAACAAAGCAGCAAAAAAGCCTGCATCACATTTTCCACGCGATTTCGAGCGCGAAGACGTAATCGCAGAGAGCGCCAGCCAAAGGCCAACCCCGCTAATGCAAGCGATGTCATGGCGGTGAAACGCAACGTCGTTCCCAGTTGGTTCAACATTTGATAATGGTCAGCCGCTGCCAACAAGACAGCATCGTCAGTTTGGGTGATGCCACGAGCGACGTTGCCAATCTGACTGTATAGCAAGTCGGCGTTGCCGAACTGCGTGACATACGAATCAGACAGTTGTGCCATCACCAAACTGTGGATCAAGTTGGGTTCTACCGCTTGCCACAACAATAAGAGAACCAGTGCCGGAATAGCCGCGAGAATCGCAACATAAGAGCCGTAATAATTAGGACGAGAATGAAGCTTACTCAATCCGCCAGCCGTATCGGCGAGCTTGATTGAACGTGATCGAGCAATAAAAAAGCCTGAAATTGCAATAATAGCAATCACGGTCATCAGCATGGGTGTTGTCATTGTTCCTCCTGAACACGCACAAAGGTGGCACCTCATGTGTGCCACCTTTTCGTGTTCACACTGCGCTTACAGGTTTGGTTTTAGGTCAACTGCGGCGCTGCGTACTTGTTTCCATTCACCGTTGTCGAGTGGGATAAGGCCACGGTCAGCCAAGTAACCCATGTTGCCGATTGCATCTTCAGCAGTGAATGCGCTTACGTAGTCTTTCAGACCTGGAATCACGTCTTCGTGTGCTTTTTTCACGTAGAAGTACAGTGAACGTGATACGGGATAGTCGCCACTACCAATCGCGTCAAATGTTGGTTCAACGCCCGCGATTTTTGAGCCTTGTACCTTGTCAGCATTTTGCTCTAGGAAGCTGTAACCGAAGATACCAAGTGCATCTGGGTTTGCTTCAAGCTTTTGTACGATAAGGTTGTCGTTCTCACCCGCTTCGATGAAAGCACCGTCTTCACGCATGCCGTGACAAATCGCTTTGAATTTGTCTTCGTTGCTGTCTTCAAGCGCCGCCACTTCTGGGTACTCGGCACAGCCCGCTTCCATGGCTAGCTCAACAAAAGCGTCACGCGTCCCTGATGTTGGTGGTGGACCTAGCACCTCAATTTTGGTGTTAGGCAGTGATGGGTTCACGTCTTTCCACGTTTCATTTGGGTTGTCGATAAAGTTGCCGTTGCCGTCTGGCACGGTTTTAGCGAGCGCGGTGTAGATCTCTTTCAAGCTCAGGTCATATTGCTGAGACATTTTCGAGTTTGCCAGCGCAATACCGTCATAACCGATTTTGATTTCAACAATGTCGTCAACACCGTTTGACTTACAACGGTCGATTTCCGAGCTTTTAATTTTACGTGATGCGTTAGTGATATCTGGCGTGTTTTCACCCACACCTGCACAGAACAGCTTAAGACCGCCGCCTGAACCGGTAGATTCGATTTTTGGTACTGAGTATTGCGACGTGCGACCGAAGCGCTCAGCAACTACAGTAGCAAAAGGGTAAACAGTAGAAGAGCCAACGATGCTAATGTAATCACGGTTTGCGGCCGTTGCGCTACCTGAGGCCAGCACGGCCATTGATACTGTAGTAGCTGCAAAGAGAGCTTTAAGTTTCACATCAACCTCCAAGTCGATTATTTAAGTTAGTGCTGTGCAAATCAGTTTATCTACACATAACGAAGAACTCGGTTAACGGGGAGACACATTAAGAGCACAAAGTGACAGTTCCTTTATGCAATCATGAAGGTTTGATGACAGTGCGGCGCATTGGTAACAGATTCAAAAGTTGTTTTTACCACGCTGGCGCTGAACACATGGCGGGCTAGGATAAACGCATCCAGGGCTGATGCGCGTCGACGAGATGCGCCGATAGACGTCCTGTCTTCCACTTTTTAGATGAGTAAAGGCAATGATAGATGCCAAAGACAATGTCCCGTTAGACGCGCGTGCCGACGCGTTCCCGATGCATAATGATACCGCGCCGAGTAAGCCAGTGGTTTTGTTTTTGTGCGATGGTGTACATGGCGTCTCCTTGATGGCCGCCGCCTTGATGAAAAGTAAAGCGAGCAGCTTTTTTGATGTCTACTGCGCACATACATCCAGCACCATGCATACTGCACAAGCGTCAAAAGCACTTATTCAATTTCAACTCTCAACCTCTGGGATCACGCCTTGCCCGCTGGCCGAGCTGACATTGACATATGTTGATTATCTAGTTGCCGTGAATCCAGCCGCCGTACAATCTGGACTACCCTTGCCCCGTTACGGAAAATTTGTGCCTTGGGATATGACCGAACACAGTGATGCCGGCTTGGTTGCCGTGCTCCGGGAGGTGAATAAAAGCATCAACTATTTTTTATCTTTGTATTTATTTCGTTGAGATATTTGTTTCGCTAATGCGTTTGCGGCGGGAATAAAAAGTGCGCGCCATTCGCGCACTTTCTGTTGGTGGATGGTGTCGGTGGGTACAGTTATAACCTAAAGGCCTCCGCTTGCTCTTTAATACTGGCGTTTTCTTTTTCCAAGCGTTCATAGGCTTGACGGGTTTGCTCTGCGGTCTCGGCAAGTGACTCTGCCGCTTGGTGAATCGCCGACACATTTTGGTTCAGATCCGCCGCTGCCGTGGTTTGCTCTTCGGTCGCGGTAGCAATCGCACCGGTCATTTCAGATACCTGCTGCGTCGCATCATTAATGGTGTTGATCGCTTCTGCCGCATGCTTGGCATCATCCAGCCCTTTTTGCGTCAAGGTTTGGCTATCGCTCATCACTTTGTAGGCCTGACGCGCTTTGGTTTGCAGTCCTTCAATGATCTGGTTGATCTCATCGGTCGATGATTGGGTTTTGGTTGCCAATCCTCGTACCTCATCAGCCACGACCGCAAAGCCTCGACCCGCTTCGCCCGCGCGAGCCGCCTCAATAGCCGCGTTGAGCGCGAGCAAGTTGGTTTGCTCGGCGATGGTACTAATCACTTCCGAGACTTTACCGATATTTTCGCTATCTTCGGTTAACGCCTCAATCACTTGCGAGGCTTCATTAACTTGATCTTTAGCCGCCACGCTTTGCTGATACGACTGCTCAAACGTTTGTCGGCCTTGCTCTGCGTATTCACGCGATTTATCAGTATGTTCCGCCGCATTGACAGTGTTACTGGCCACTTCACCGAAGGTAGACTCCATCTGCGTCATCGCGCTCGCAAGCTGTGAGAGTTCACCCCGCTGTTGCTCAACGCTATTCACGGTATGGCTCACCTGGGTCGATAGCTCATCACTGACCGTTTGTAATCGCTTAGTGCCTTTCACTAACGACCCTATCAGCTCGGTAATGCTTTCTTGCATTTGCGCAAAGGTATTCGCTGCTTGTCCCAGCTCGTCGCGGTTAAACGTATCGAGATCCAACCGTTGGGTAAGATCACCGCTTTCCACCCGCTGCATCTGAGTAACTAGCTTCGCCAGCGGCCCACGTATTCGCTGTTGTAGCAATAACGCCACACCCGCCATCAGCACAACCAGAGCAATAATCACGGCAATACCAATATAAATGAGACGCTCAATTTTTTCCGATTCTCGCGTCTTTATCGCGTTGGCTTGGTCTTCCAACGTCTGTTGCAATGTGGCGAGATTCGCGACTATCTGGTCAAACGGCGCCAACATGGGGCCTAACATTTTACGGCGCGCATCATCAATTCGCCCGTTATCAATAAGCGAAATATAATCGTTTTGCATCTCACGGTAATTGTTCAGGCGCGTTTCTATCGTGGCCACGGCCTCTGTATTACTGTCACTCACCGTGAGTGCTTTCATTCGGTCAAGTGCTTCGCCAACCTCTTGATCGTTGCGCTCTATTTTCACCAAAATATCGCGATGCGCTTGTTTGTCATCGGTTAACCCGTAATCGAGTGCGAAGCGGCGATAAGTGACGGTATAATAACGCAAGTCAGACACAGTGCTCAGCAGGCGAACATTACGCTCTACCACATCATTAAACTGTGCCTTGACCGTGTTTATTTCGCTGAACAAGTACGCCCCGCTCGCCGCAACCGCAATGCCGAGTGCCAGAAACACCACGCGTAAATACTGTATAATCGTCATTGGTTACCCCGCTGCCCCCTAATTCCACTGTAAAGTTACTTGTTTTTTTGCGCACGAGGTAACGGTTACGGCCTATTGCTGCAATAGGTTCATTCTCGGTAGGGTTTTTCTTGGTGGCCTTTTTACTGCTCACACCACAATGAGCAGCAATCCATGACAAGCCACAACAGCTATCGTCAAGCGGCCACGCATGGTTTGATAGGCAGAGGACGTGTCTTCACTCTCGCTTTTTCGGATCCATTTTTCCGCCAGCCATACCGCTAAATAACCGGTCGCAAGCAGCCCAGTCGCGATCAGGTATTGGGTCGCGCCTTGAATAAGCGCCCCCCAAGCCAAGAGTGCAAACAGGTTGCTCAGCAATAACGCATTACGGCTAAGTTTATGGGAAAAGTGATCGATGCCATTGCCCCATAAAACGCCGGATAAAAAGCTTAAAATTACCGCGCTATAGCTCAAAAATAGCTGCTCGCCACTGAGACCGAATAAGGTCAGATCGGCCCAGGTGACGAGCACACCGCCAATAAAAGGAAGTAAGCCAAGGTACCCAAGTTGCAGCATGGTATCGCGCGAAGCGGGTTGTGGTTTCATCATCTCACTCCTAGACACTCTATTAAGATTTTTATTAACCCTAAGTGTACGAAGACAATCCGCCACTGGCCGTCTTATCGACACATTTCGCTGCTTTTCTCAACACCTCCACCGAACATAATGTGATTACCGACTCTTTTTTTTGCAAAGGGTGCTTGTGTTGCGTAAATTGTTGCGCGTTTTGTTGTTAAAAGAGGAACGATTCATGTCAACACGAAGTACGTCGGATGCGAGTAATGCCAGCGCATTGCAGCATCCGTTTGCCGATTGCGTCACACAGACCGGCCTGTTTAAAGGTGTTCATAAAAATATGATGATCGCCGCCACGCTCCTGGTTTGTGTCTTCGTGTTTTTTACCGGATTTAATACTGATTTAGCCGGCCGTGTATTTGCCGCGGCACGTGGCTGGGTGGAGTCGACCTTTGGTTGGTATTACATGTTGGTGTTGGTGCTGTTACTGGTCGCCAGCTTGACGATTGCCGTCACGCGTTTAGGAAACATTCGGTTGGGTGATGACGATGACCGGCCCGAGTTTAGCACCTTCTCGTGGCTATCCATGTTGTTTTCCGCGGGTGTCGGCGTTGGCATACTGTTTTTTGGGGTAGCCGAACCCACGCTCTACTTTGATACAAGTGGTGCGTTCGGCTACCCCAACAACCCGTATGCGGATATGGCCGGTGCCACCACCATGGGCTTTGATCGCGCCGCCGATGCGTTGCGTGTCACCTACTTCCATTGGGGCTTTCACGGCTGGGCGGTGTATGTGATTGTCGGCCTCGCGCTCGCCTATTTCTCGTTTCGGAAAAAGCTGCCTCTCGCACTACGTTCCACGGTGCACCCTCTGATTGGCGATCGCATTTACGGGCCCATCGGCCATATTATCGATATCTTGGGGGTCCTGGGCTGCGTATTCGGTGTCGCCACCTCGCTCGGGTTAGGTGTCAGTCAGATCGCGGTGGGGCTCGATCGCTTATTTGGCATCGACCCGGGTGTCATGACTCAGGTTATCCTGATCGTTTTGATTTCCGTGGCCTCAATCATGTCGTCTCTGTCTGGCGTCGGCAAAGGGATCCGCATTATTTCCGAGTGGAATATTATCGTCTCAGCGTTGGTGATCGCCTACTTTTTATTCGGCGGGCCTACGGCTTGGTTAGTGCAGATCTTTGGCGCTTCACTGAGCGACTATTTGGTCGAATTCATTCCGATGGGGCTATGGTTCCCAGAGGCGCAAGGTCCCACCGCGTGGCAAAACGCTTGGACCATTTTCTATTGGGGCTGGTGGATTGGCTGGGCGCCCTTTATTGGCTTGTTTATTGCGCGTATTTCTCGCGGCCGCACCTTGCGCGAGTTTGTGGTTTGCGTGCTGTGTGCGCCAACATTGATGATTTTTGCTTGGCTGGCGATTTTTGGTGGTAACGCCTTACATCAAGAGCTTGTTGCCGATGCTGGGATTGGCACCGCCGGCATTATTGATTTGGTCAACGGTTGGGACTTACCGGCGGCGCTGTTTGCCACCGCTGATGGCATTACCGGTGGCGGGATCTGGGGTTGGATTCTCAACGCCATGATGATCTTCTTGCTGTTTAGCTGGTTTATTACCTCGTCAGACTCAAGCACCCTCGTGCTGACCACGATTTTGTCGATGGGCAATGACAACCCGCCCAAACGCTTTCGAGTCTTCTGGGGCACCATGATCGGTGCCGTCGCCGCGGTATTGTTGGTCGCCGGTGGCTTACGCGCCCTACAAACCGCAAACATGGTTACCGCCCTACCCATCAGTGTGTTGGTGATCTTAATGACCATCAGCGTGATGAAGTCTTTACTGGCAGAGCCGGTTGGCAAGCCCACCGCCTCGACACCATCCAAAGCGAGTCGCTAGCGCGCACTCTCAGACTAACAGCGCCACCCTATGCGGTGGCGCTGTTCTTTGCGGCGAAGTTCAAGACGCTGATGGAGCCTCAACGGCCATCGCCAGCACACTGACCGGATGCAAGGCTTCCAGCGACGTGTTTTCTTCAATTTGCCATTTACAGGTTTCACAGTCGGTGATCGCAAAGTCCGCCTGCGCAGCTTCAATCTGGGCAAATAAGCCACTACCAATCGCAATCGAGGTTTGATAGTTCTCGGTTTTAAAGCCATAGGTGCCTGCCAAACCACAACACTCGCTATCGAGCACAATCACCTCTAGCCCGGGGATCATCCGCAATAGCTCAATGGTGAACATCGCATTGCCACTGCGCGCCAAGTGACAAGGGGTGTGATACACCACCCGTTTATTGACGGGTTTTAGCTTGGGCATCTCGCCATTCATTGCCGCTTTGAGTAAAAAACGGGTCACGAAACTAATTTGTCCTGCCACATGCTGATTGTCGACACCCAGTACATGCGGATATTCTTCTTTGAGTGTCAGCGCACACGATGATGACGTCGCGATCACTGGGCGCTCGTCGGCAACAGAATCGGCAATCATCGCGGTATTGGCGGTGGCATTGCGTCTTGCTTTATCATAAAAACCGTTAGCAATTAAGGGGACACCACAGCATTTGTGTTTCTCTAATAGCTGAACGCCATAGCCCATCGCATTCATTACTGTGACCAAGTCTTTGCCGAGCTGCGGATTGTTAAAATTCACATAACAACCGTGAAAATAGCTGACTTGTTTGGGGTATTCAGCTTGTGCCGCCGTTTGGCTTTTCATCCAGCGGCGGAAGGTACCAAAAGAATACTTAGGCAAGGATTTATGTTTATCTACCCCAATGGTGGCATGCATCACCGTTTTCACTGGTTTCAGATCCGTCATCACATTTACCAGTGGCGCGACTGGGTTAGCGAGCGTGCCAAACAGGTCGGTGTGGCTGAGCACGTAATCACGCATCAGCTTGGGGTTGATGTTTTTCTTGCCGTGTTTACCGCGCGCCACCGCAATGATATCGCCAATTTTCACCCCGGAAGGACAGGCGGTTTCGCAGCGTTTGCAGTTGGTGCATAGTTTGAGTAGGTCGTCATAATACTCTGGATTTTTGATCCGCAGACGCTCGCCGTCCGGCCCACACTCTTTGGGGCCCGGATACGCCGGATTCACTTTCGACACTGGGCAGTACACAGTGCAGACGGTACACTTGATACACTGGTCAAAACTGGTGGGCTGCGGTGCATGGTCGCGATATTCTCTCTGTTTAAGCCATTCGGTTAACATATGGCCTCCTTAGCGTTTGCCATCACGGCAAGTGCTCGTTGTGCCGCGGCGTAGCCTGTTGCAACCGCAACGCCTCCGCCGCAACCTTCAAATACGGGATCGTAACCACTGAGTACCGCCCCACATACAAACAAGTTTTGACAACGTTTTCCGCGCGCGGTAGGCCGCAGTTGGTTATCCGTGTTAATACCGAAGGCCATAAAAGGATGACTTTGCTGGCTGAAAAAGTCGTCATTGCGCCATTCGCTGCGGTCAGGGCTTTGTACCATATCTAACCCCAGTGTTGGCTCGCTAACTTGGGTGCGATCCGCATTCAAGCCGCGACTAAAATAGCTTCCCGTCGCCAAGATCACTGCCTCTGCGGTTAACGGAATATCCTCTAACTGACGGGTATGTAATGCGGTGAGGCGGCCACTGTCGTCAAACTCGCCGCTTGTGACTTGATCACCGCGCAGCAACATGCCACCTGCACTGGCAAACGCGCGCTGCAGCGCCT
>NZ_MUET01000073.1:0-12168 GCF_001995685.1 Salinivibrio sp. IB282
CACTATAGCTGGCAACGCAATAAGGCACTAGATAGTTGAGTAGTGCGTGACCTATACGTAAGTCTGCCTCGCCCCAAATAGCCTCCCCCTGATTAATCACATTGAGTACAGTGCCGACTACCAATGCGATTTTGAGTGCATTGAGCGCTACGCTGGGTTGAATTAACGTCCTAAAGAGTTGTTTCATTTAACGTCCACCCTCAGCACGTTCAAGCAGTGCCTGCGTGGGGAGGGTGGAAATTGTCTGTTGGATAACGCGTTTAATCAGGCCCGTATCAGGTCTTCGTCGTTGTTGTGAGGCGGGAATCTGGACACCAGTGGGTTCTAAGTCGTATGTGTTGTCTGTGATGACCAGTTTTGCTTGCTGTAAGCAAAGTGGGCAATGAAGAAGTTGCCCTGGCGCATCATCACGATAACGAGTGATCGTCGGGCCGCATGTCGGGCAGTGATGCAGGGGGATCCCTTCATCGGTATGCGCAATGATGGCGTCAAATTCGCCCGCTTTGGCGAGGTTGACAAACCGTTGCCCGATTGATGTATCAAACTGGCTGCCAAGATTCTCTTCGACAATGTCAATCGCTTTTTGTTTGTGCATGGCTTGTCGATAAGGACGGTGGCTGGTCATGGCATCAAAGGCATCACAAATCGCGATAAGCTTGGCCTCTGCAGGAATGGCATCACCGGATAATTTGTTGGGGTATCCTCGGCCATCGACCCGTTCGTGGTGTAACCCGACGGCGTTGCGCACAATGGGCCCTAATGGATGGCCTTCCAAGATATACATCCCCTCATTGGGGTGACTCTGGATGATGGCAAATTCGTCATCGGTCAGCTTATCTGTTTTCTTTAAGATGGAATCAGGGACACTGACTTTGCCTAAGTCGTGCAAAAAGCCACCTAGGGTCGCGATGGCCTGCTCTTCTTTCGACCACCGTTCTGCTTTTGCGACCGCTGATGCAAACTGAGATACCCGCCAAAGGTGGCCGCCTGTGTAGGGGTCTTTTGCCTCAACGGTCCACGCCAGTGTTAATAGGCTTTGAAACAAGCGCTGTGTTTGAACACTATCCACATCGGAACGAAACCACTTTGTTAACCATTGCATCGTTATATCCTTTGTTGTGCGCCTTTATGAGTAGACAGGGACTACCCGGTAGAACTTTCAGTTTGCGGCGCGGATGTTTCTGTCAAAAACTTAGGCAGGCTGAGCACCACGGTAACCCCTTGATTGATATTAGAATCGAAATGAAGTTTTCCCTGCAGTTTTTGGTGTACCAGATTGAACACGAGATTAAGGCCGAGCCCTGAACCGCCTTTACCGCGTGAACTGGTATAGAAGGGCTCAAAAATACGTTGGTGAAGTTCGGGCGCAACCCCGACGCCATTATCGGTATAGCGGATTTCTACGGTCTCGCCTTTATCGGCGATATGAATCTTTATGTCCGGCTCGGGAATACCTTCAAAGGCATGGCGGACACTGTTCATCACTAAGTTGGAGATAACTTGGGTCAGCACCCCAGGCAGGCTACTCATGGCAAGATGAGGGTCACCTTCGATAATCGGTGCCACCGGCACTTTTTTCGTTTCGGGGCGCAAACTCCCCATTAATGCTTCAAGCGTTTGCACCGGACGGAACTGACTTCGACTTTCAGACACTTGGTCGACCGCTGTTTGCTTGAAATCACGCACTAATCGTGCCGCACGATTGAGGTTGGTTTCCAGCATATTCGTGCCATCCGTGACCTGCTTCATCACGGCCGAATACTGCTCACTGGTCAAGGTTTTTTGCTCGAATGCGCTGTTTAGTGTGGAAACCGCGTCTTTGATCACTGAATTAGCCGTCACCGCGATACCCAGGGGGGTGTTCACTTCGTGCGCGACGCCGGCGACTAAGCTCCCCAGCGCGGCGAGTTTTTCGGACTCCACCAGTTGAGTTTGCGCAGCTTTAAGGTTCTCCATACTCTGCGCGAGATCCTGGGTTCGCGCGTCAACGGTCGCTTCTAAACTCTGATTCAGTTGTTCGAGTTCCAACTGGGTCGTTTTAAGCTCAGTGATATCAATCGCGGTGCCGCGAAAACCCGTGAAGCCTTGACCAGTGAAATGTGCTATCCCTTGAAACACAAAATAGTAGGTGTGTTTTCCCAAGGTGATTTTTTCTTCGCACATGGTGAAATCATCGCATGTGTCCAAACAGTGTATCAGTGATGTGCAGTGGCTCAGTACGGGAACTGACTTTACCTTAGGGTGGTTTTCGACCGAAATCGCGAGCGCGACTTGCATCGCTTCAGAGCAAAATGTCAGTCGCTGCGTGGCATCGGTTTCCCACAACCAATCTGAAGCGGCGTTAGTGAAATCCGACAATCGCGCCTGTTCTAACGCGATATTCTTATAGAGGTTGGTCATGCGTAAAGTGATTTTATTGGTTTCCTCCGCCAGCCAGTCGAGTTCATCGCTTTTTTCCATAATCAACTTTCGATGTGTCAACTGCAATGGCTCGTGGATGGGCTCCACAGGGTCAAAATGAGACAAGTGTTTGGCAATCGCAAACACGCGTTGGCTGACGCTTTGATGGAAGACCCATAAAATCAGCGAGCAAACAATCAGGGTTTTGACCCCGTTGAGTAGGAGGGTGACAACAAACTGTTGCAGTAAGAGATCATAGATTTTTTGCGCGTCAGATTTTACGCGTAGGGTGCCGAGATGAATCCGGCGATCAGTGTCGGGATGGAAATAACTGAGTTCCGCTTGACTGTCCACGCTGGTGGTGGTGAGTGGCTTCCCCGCATCGAGCACGACACCGTCAAATTCAATCGAGAGGTAATCGATATAAGGCAGATTAACCAGCCCATCCAGCCGGTTTTGTGCGCTAACAAGGTCGAACACCCACAAAGACGATGCGATTAAGTCGGCATGGACATTTTGAATTTCCGCATGGCGGCGGTCAACATGGTCGAAAGCTTCCTCATAATCCCATGATAGCTGCAGTAGCGTGGTCAATATGGTAAAAAAACTGCTGAGTAAGACCATCAGCAGAATGATTCGGCGGCCAACAATACTGAAAAGCGGGTGCTTGAGCCCCTGTTCAAACCTTTCTAGTTTTTCCATTCGATATCCATTACCTTAATCTTTACTCTCACTGGCGTACCGTGTTGCTTCGCTGGATAAACTTAATGGGATCAAAAACATAAACTTGACGCCTTGCCCGGGCGATGATTCAAATTGCAGTTCGCCGCCTAGCTTTTGCTTGACGAGATTAAAGACCAAATTGAGGCCGAGCCCTGAGCCACCACGTCCCCGTTTACTGGTATAAAAGGGTTCAAAAATTCGGTGGTGAAGGGATGGCTCGATACCGCAGCCATTGTCTTGATAGCAAAGGTAGAGGTGGTCTTCTTGCCTTTCAAATTCGATCGTGATTGTCGGGTTATCCGTCTCGTCAAAGGCATGGTTGATGCTATTCATGACGAGGTTAGAGATCACTTGGGTAACGACGCCGGGTAAGCTATACATGAGTATGCCACGCTCTCCGCTGACCTCGGGAGCCACCGGAATTTTACGGGTTTCTGGATGTAAGCTCGCAACCAGTGCGTCTAGTGTTTGTTTGACATCAAATTCGGTGAGCGTTTCTGACACTTGATCGACGGCGGTTTGTTTAAAGTCACGAATAAGATGGGTCGCACGCTTGAGGTTATGTTCCAGCATGACTACGCTGTCGTTCACTTGTTTGATCAAAGAAGCAAACTGTGTGCTGGTTAACGTTTGTTCCTCAAAGGCCTGGTTGAGCGTGTGGGTGATATCTTTAATCACTGACGAGGCGGTGACCGCAATGCCTAAAGGTGTGTTGACTTCATGCGCCACCCCTGCCACTAAGCTCCCGAGTGCCGCAAGCTTTTCCGACTCGACCAGTTGTTCTTGCGCCGCTTTTAAGTGTTCCATACTCTCTTGAAGTTCACGGGTTCGCTCATCAACGGTTTCTTCCAAGTTATGGTTCAATGTTTCCAGTTCAAACTGGGCCGTTTTGAGCGCGGTGATATCGATGCCCGTGCCTCTAAACCCGCGAAAGCCATCAATACCGTGATGGGCAAGCGCTTGAAAGACAAAATAACGGCTTTCACCCTCAACGGGTAYGATCTCCTCACACATCGAAAAGTCCTGTTGTCGGTGAAGATTGGCCATAAACTGATGACAACCGACAGTAGGAAGTAACTTGTCAAGGTGCGGATATTGGTTAGGATTAAGGTCAAATGCTAAGCGCATCGGCTCAGAGCAAAAGGTCAACTTGAGGTCGGCGTCGGTTTCCCACAGCCAATCTGAAGAAACATGGGTAAAGTCAGCTAAGCGCTCGCGCTCGAGCATAATATTGCGGTAGAGCGTTGACATATTTTGGGTGATTTTATTGGTTTCGGCCGCYAGCCAGTCGAGTTCGTCTTCTTTTTCCATGATATAGCGCTTACGGGGGAGGGTGAGCGTCTCTTCTTTAGGGTCAAGTGGATTGTACTGACGTAAAAACTGCGCCACTTTAAACACGCGTTGGCTGACGGTATGGTGGAATACCAATAAAATGAGGTAACACACCATGAGTGTTTTTATCGCGTTCAATAGCAGTGTGATACAAAAGCGTTGTACCAAGTCATTATAGATAGCATTGGTGTTGGACTCGACGTAGATAGTACCAATCCGCTGGGTGTTTCCTGTATCTGGGTCGTCGTATTGCAATGGATACTCGTTAACCATTTTGCTCACCTCTAACGGTGAGCCCGCTTCAAACAAATAGTTTTCCGAGCGCACCGCTAGGTAGTCGACATGGGGGAGATTGATCAGCCCGTCAATGCGCTCTTGAACACTGGTTAAGTCATAAATCCAAAGCGAGCTGGCGAGTAATTCGGCATGAACGTGCTCAATTTCATAGTGTCGGCTATCTACTCGGTCAAAAGCCTCATCGTAATCCCAATAAGTTTGCAGCAAGGTGGTAAAAATGGTGAAAAAGCCACTGAGCAAAATCATGATCAGCAAAATGCGTCTTCCCACCAAACTGAAGAACGGATTACGAATGCTGTCATCAAACTTTTGGTTTCGGCTCATACGTGTTAAGCGCGTAAGTCGTTGCGGATACGGTAAGTGTAGAAGAAAAAACGGCTCTCACCGTGAAGAGTAGTGTCCAGGGCGCGTGATTTATAGCATGGATGAGGTGTCACCATGGTTGTACACCGTGATGGCGTAGGCAGACGAATAACTGACGTCGCGCCGCGAAACGCCTCTGAAATAAAAAGTGATCATAAAAGGCCCGTTAAGGGTCATGGCTAATCTGGGTATTCAGCACGAATAGCGATAAAGTCGTCCCAATGCTCAAGGAGTAAATCGACCAGTTTGGGCTCAAAATGCTTGCCGCGCTGGGCGATCAGCTCTTGGCGAATATCATCATCCGTCCATGCTTCCTTGTACGATCGCTTTGAGCCAAGGGCATCGAATACATCGGCCAGTGCTGAAATTCGGCCACTAATTGGAATGGATTCGCCTTCGAGGTGATTGGGGTAACCCGTTCCGTCCCATTTCTCGTGGTGGGTGGCAGCAATCTCTTTGGCTTCGACGATCAAGCGCCGTTTGGAGTGGCTGAGAATTTCGACGCCGTATTCGACATGCTTTTTCATCGTTTCCCATTCATCCGCATCGAGTTTTCCCGGCTTGTGTAAAATCGCGTCTGGGATAGCGACTTTACCGACATCATGAAGTGGGGAGCCGTGTTTGAGCAGCATGGTTTTGTGCTCGTCCAGACCATAGAGTTGGCCTAACTTTTCACAGAACAAAGACACCCGTTGCACATGGGCACCGGTTTCTTTACTGCGCGCTTCGACTGCATTGGCTAGGTTGTAGACCAATTCTTTCGAGGTCTCACGCAAATCGACCATAAGGCTTAAGTTTTCGAATGTTAGGCCTATATTCTGCATATAGATCTTAAGCAGCTGTTGGTCCAGCTCAGAGAGCGTTGTGGCATGATTGACGTACAATAAAAACTCGACATCTTCATCGTCGCGATGAAAAAGGACAAAGCCATTCTCAAACTGAATGCTTTGTTGTTCATCGAGTGCTTGCTGGCATCGCTCTGAGACGATTTTAGGTAACWTCTCAAACGCACACTCACTGTAACAGTCCACGTATTCTCCCGTCGCCGCCAACGTCAGCGCACGTGACTCTTCAGCACCGGGTCGCGGTTGTACCACGCAATAAAACGCGGAGTCATGAATGTGAAGGAGAGAGGTTAATTGCTCCAACACCGCGGTGGCATAGTGTTGCAAATTGGTGGTGTTCTGTACGTTTGCAGAGGCCTCAATCACCCGTTTGAGCCCCTGTTTTTGCTCCTCAATCATGCACAAGTCACGATAAGAGCGGAGCATCGAATAAAGCAGGGTTTTGAGCTTCTGGGTTGTCAGTTCCGTTTTTTCTTTGTAATCATCAATGTCGTATTCGCGGATCACCCGATCTTCTGGTGCTTGGCCGGCTTGTCCGGTGCGCAATACCAAGCGGATCACGTGGTCATTTTTCTCGTCGCGTATGTAGCGAACTAAGTCTAAGCCCGCATGTTCGGTTTCCATGACTACATCAACCAATGCGAGCGCAATATCAGCTTCTTTTTCGAGAATCTCTCTAGCTTCCTGCCCAGACAGAGCCGATAGAATTTCTAGAGGACGTCCTTGAAACGTGAACCCCGTTAGCGCAAGCCGTGTGACTTCATGCATCAGATCATCGTCATCAATCAGCAGTATACGCCATGGCGCTGCACCAGATGCTGAATTGGTCTCATGAGGCTTGGGAGATGCGCCGTCACGTTGATCTGCAAACAAGTCCATTCACTTCGCCCCTATTCGCGTTTATCTCAGTTAGTTAAAGCGTAGTTTAGGACTTTCAAAGTTGCGAGGAGGGAGTGATTGATAGTTAAGTGACTTTCCTTGGGTTTGTTACCGTTCTCTGATCTGGCGCAGTATCTGAGCTAACTGGGCTGCTAGCCTTGGCATTGACAAGCCGTTGCCTAGAGGCTTAACGCCAGAGGCGTTGCATAACCTTGGTTATTTTATCGCCTGTTGACAACAGCTTGAGTAATTCTCTTACACAATTGTTGTGATATACCTATCAGTTGTATGGCGCTTATTTTGCGGGTGGCAACTAAGGCTGTTTTACTAAAATCATTATTAAAACACTATGACAGACAAACAAGGCAGTTATGTTTAAAAAACTCTCCCTCAAACACAAGCTCGCGCTGTCGGCGAGTGTGGCCATCATTATCGGTGGTTTGCTCGTTGAAGCGTTATCGTTTCGTGCATCACTTGCCCGGTTGGACACCGAAGTGGCACAGCGGCTGGAAAGTACCACGGCATCATACAATCAATATGTGTCTGACTGGGTTGCTTCAAAAGAGCGTGCGATGATCTCACTGACCAGCGAGGCCGATGAGAACAATATGGTCACCCACCTTAAGCAAGTGCGCGATGCGGGTGGCAAGCGCTCCAGTTCAACGGCGACACCTTGGTACTCGGGGCGGATGTTGAAATTGGTGACATTATCGAAGGTCTCGAGAAGGTGATCTTGCCGGGTAATGGCTATATGTTTATCGCCAACAGCGAAGGCAATATTTTTACCCACGCGAACACCGACTTACTCAAGGAGCCAATTAACCAGCTAGGCTTGTCTTTTAGTACGGTGAAGTCCGCCATGAATTCCGGTGAAAGTGTGATGGCCGACGTGGGTGGGGCAGAAAGTGTGGTATATGCCAAACCCATCAAAGAGACCGGGTTAATCACTGTCACCGTGATTAACTATGAATCCCTAGTCGCGCCACTGTTTGATGCAGTCTGGGGGCAAATTGCGGTGACAATTGCAGTGGTGATTGCCTGTACGCTGCTGTTCAATCTGCTGGTAAATATTCTATTTAGACCGTTGACCAATGTCTCTAATGCCCTCGAGCAAATTGCCCATGGTAGCGGTGATCTGACTCAACGCATTGACGTTGAAAGTGAAGATGAAGTGGGGCAACTGGCGAAAAACTTCAACACCTTTGTGGGGAGTATGCATCAGTTGATTAGCCATATTCGCGAGCAAGCCGACCAACTCACGTCGCAGTCGGACAGCAGTACGGAACGGGCACGCCGCAACGTGGATGACATTAATCAGCAGCAGCAAGAAGTGACCATGGTGGCCACCGCCGTCACCGAGTTGGCCTCTGCGACACAAGAGATCGCCTCGCATGCTGAACACACCGCGAATACGGCGCAAGAATCGACCGCGAGTACTGATAATGGGCGTGCGGTGGTTGAAAATACCAAAACATCGATCACTCGGTTGTCGGATGAGTTGAAACAAGCCAGCACTATTGTTGCCGAACTAGATAAACACTCGCAGGAGATTTCGACGGTACTGTCGACCATTCAAGGGATTGCGGAGCAAACCAACTTGCTTGCACTCAACGCGGCCATTGAGGCAGCGCGTGCGGGTGAGCAAGGGCGAGGCTTTGCCGTCGTCGCTGACGAGGTGCGTATTCTGTCGCAGCGTACCCATGCTTCGACCGAAGAAATTAAATCCACGATTGAGACGTTGCAAACCACGACGGCAAGCGCGGTATCGACCATGGAAAGCAGCTCAGTGTTGGCGGGCGATTCTGTGTCTGATGTGGATAAAGCCACGGCAGCTCTGAGTGAGATTGATGCAGCGGTCAATCAGATCAGTGATATGGCGACGCAGATCGCGACCGCGGCAGAAGAGCAAACCCATGTGACAAGTGAAATCACACAAAACATCACCTCCATCAAAGATGTGTCTGAGCACTTGGTAAGCAGTGCTAACGATACCTCGCAAGAGGCGGATAATCTGCGTAGTCAGGCAACACAGCTGAGCGACAAGGTATCGACGTACAAGCTTTGATGCACCGTCGACCAAGACGCTAAATGAATCAGCCGCTACCCACGCATCATGCAAGGTAGCGGTTTTTTTGAAAAAAATGTGAGAGGAATGGAACTTTTGCTGTGGTGCTCAGTCCTAAAGGATACTGAAGCAACAGAAAAAGGTTTTATGTTAACCCTACTGCGACACTTTCGTACCTCGTTTATCCTCTTCCTCATCGGCACGGGTTGCCTGCTCGCCTTCAACCTTTCCACGCCGCACATTGCTGCCAACGGCAGTCCAAACGAACCGTTCGCATTCATCCCGCTAGCCTGGTTGTTTTTAGGATTGAGTGCGGTCATGTTTGTTGTCAACATGGTGATAACCATGCTAGGCATTAAACGGCAACACCTTGATTGTTAATGCCACAAACCATTTAACGCCTGATTGTTAATACCAAGGTCCAGAGGAGGCAAGATGATACAGCGCAATGGCCCAGAACTGGATATTGATATTGGTAATAAGCACTTGGTGATCCAGCGTCGCTATGAAGCGTTGGGGGCATTTAACGATTTGCTAATTGCGATTTGGTTTTTGATCGGGAGCTTCTTTTTTCTCAATGATGCGTTAATAGAAAGCGGAACATGGTTGTTTATTGTGGGTAGCGCGCAATTGTTACTGAAGCCGAGTATCAAATTGATGGGCCTAGTCCATGTCTCGCGCGTGCAACAACGGGCGCAGAACACAGCATAACCAACGGTTACTCAATCAATTATAAATTCATTAGCCTCTGAGCCAAGAGGCGAATAAACCCAAGAGGCAGGGTGATGACCCTGCCTCTTGCTATGGTGGCATCGCATTGGTTGGTTTGTTATCGCTATTTACCCCAGAACCCAGAGCTGAAGGGCGACAAAAAAGCTAATCGATAGTCCGACCACTAATAAGGTCGATAGACGGGTACAGGCTAAACCGATCGCGACTAAAGCACCCAGTAAATAAGGATTGGTGGTCGAAATAGCCAGCTTATCCTCGGGAAAGAAGACAATCGGTACCCATAGCGCGGTTAGAACCGCCGGTGCAGAGTAGGTAAGGAGTCGTTGCAACCGCGGACCAATGCGCACAGGGATGCTACGCGCCAGCAGCAGATAACGCACTGAGAAGGTGATCAGCGCCATGGCGACGATGATTAACCAGTAACTCATGTTGCTGCCCTCCGTGTCGGTAACGATTCAGCCATTAGCCCTGCGACCATACCTACGCCAGTTGCAATGATTAATGCGTTAGGGATGTGGTAATAGGTGAACAGCAGCATACTGATACCGCTTGCCAAGGCACAAAGTAGCACGGGACGGTTTTTTATACTGGGTACGGTCAGGGCGATAAAGGTGGCCGCAATGGCA
Source organism: Salinivibrio sp. IB282 (assembly GCF_001995685.1). Taxonomy (NCBI): domain Bacteria; kingdom Pseudomonadati; phylum Pseudomonadota; class Gammaproteobacteria; order Vibrionales; family Vibrionaceae; genus Salinivibrio; species Salinivibrio sp. IB282. Next base: position 10,263 of record NZ_MUET01000073.1, read on the forward strand.
AAGTCGAGCCCGATGGCTTCCAAAGCTTTCAGCTGAGAGCCCGCCAGAATCCCCGCCAAGGTGGCAAGGTTCCAACCGATATAAAACGCGGCGCCCGTATAGAGGGCGTAGTGTTTAGAAAATCTACCATGTTTGCTGGTGTGTGCGGTTGAAAGCGCATACATTTCATCGGTCAGTAAAAAGCCGAGGCCGAGACGCCATTTAAGCGGCAAGGGAGTGATGTACTGACGAAAGTGGGCACCATAGAGAAGGTGCCGTGCGCTAATCACCAGTGTGGAACCGAGCACCGCTGGCAAGCCTGCCGCATTGCCCACCATCATGGTGCCAGACAACTGTACCGCCCCTGCAAAAACCAGTAATGACATGGCTTGTGTTTGCAGCGCACTGAATCCCATTTGCAGCCCTAATGAACCGCAGAGTATCCCCCAAGGCAGGACGGCGAGGCACAGCGGACTAACATCGCCCAATGCGCGCCATAGTGATGCCTCAGGCGCATGCACCTCTTGTGCAGCCTTATGCATAGATCACCTTTTTGTTGTATTTGCTTGGTTATAAATTGTTTTTATCGGTAAGGTGCTAAAAGATCAGATAACGTACTGATTAACAAACTTACAAGATGTTTGTATCACATCGCTACGCAGTCGCAAAGAACGGGATAGTTAAGTGGGCTTCCCGCCATGATACTCAGCGGTCTATTGATGCTGTTGGCTTAACCCACCCAGTGATAATGGTGGTTCGGCTTTTTGGCGACCAATCCCTGTTGTTGTAAGTGGGTAAATAGGGTATCGACGGCCTCTTGGCTTAGTGCATACTCCGCCATTACGGCTTTCTTGCTACAACGTAACGTTTTGGCGGCTAACGCGGCTTTGATATCGGCATAAGGCGAATCTAAATCCTCGTTAGGAACCTCTGAAGGCGTTGTGGATTCCGTGTCTATCTCATTAACACGAGAAGACTCCTTGGTGTTCAGAGGCGTAGGGGGTGTGGCATGTGGGTGACGATACCAATGGCGGAAACGCTGCTCTTCACCAATCACGCCGACAAAGAAAGCGGCGAATACATCGAGCAACACAGAGAGAAAAATCACCAGCCAAGATTGGGCCTGATCGGCACTGACGCCCAAGGTGTTCGCAAGATTGCTAATCAACCCCAAGATGGATCCCTGTGCCACCGCGGGTAAGCTATCGCGCTCTAACGCGAGCTGCTGTTGCTCTTTGCGTAATTGGTTGTTTTCTTTTTGTAATCGCGCCACACCCGTCGCAATTCTATCCAATTCGATATAACGCTCGGCGGCTTGATTGTTCAACGTGATTTGTTGCTCGATGGCGTTGATTTGCCGGTTATAAGCATCAATCTGCGCTTGGGCTTGGCGCTGCTCACTTTGCGCGGCATTGGTGGCACTATTGATGCCGCCAATACTGCCCCCAATCGAGATTAAGGCCAAAATGAGATAAAAAGCCAGGGCTGACAGGGCACCCACATAGTTGCCGTGCGCCCGGCGCTCACCAAACTCGTACCATGCATAAAACTTACCCGCTTCAAAAATCACTGCCAGTGCCCCAAACAACCACTGCATCAGCGGGTTATCGTCAAGGGATAAAAAAAGCAGCAGGGAAAAAATGGTAGAAGCCACAATGGCGGCGCCGGTAAAGCTGTACACACTTAACATGGCGAATCGCCCTTTGGGGAAGCGTAACGCCATCTTGGTTGGCGCTGACATGACTTGATTCATATTGTTGTTATTGTCTGTGATATTGAGAGGGCGCAAAGCCTAGCGCATCTCAGCCGATTTGTGTGTTAGGCAGGTGTGAAAATTCCAATGAATGCCTGCTTCCTCACCAACCTGCGCTAAAAAGCATCGTCAACTCAGTCAGGATTTGCCTATTAGTCACTATCAGAGAGTATT
>NZ_MUET01000074.1:0-18810 GCF_001995685.1 Salinivibrio sp. IB282
CTATTATAACTGTTATAATTATTATAAAGTTATAATTCTAATATAACGTTCATCTATTAAAATTTGGATTCTCAAACGGAACATTCTAATTTTTAGGTCTGAATTTTATTGCCACCATTGGCACATTCTCTGCCTGCCGTGGCATTTCCTCTGCCAAGATTGACAGTTTCGCTGCCAATCTTGGCAAAACAATGTGCCAAGCAATTTTGTTCTAAAAAACTTAGGCAAACATACAGTGCATTTTTTAAATTAACAGAGATGAGTTTTTGTGTTTTTTATTTTCCATGTGTCACATTAAAAGTAAATAAAATATTTTATTTAAACCATAACTCAGTTCAGCAATGTGTTATTAATGATATCTCGATGGTATAGAGGAATTTCAGAAAATCCTTTCTTCTAATCGAACAAAGACTGTCACTGCTCGAAAACAACTTCTTCTGATTAGTCTCATCACACAATTCTCATTGCATATATAAACCTATTGATGACGGCATGTTCAGGCTCTTCGCCTTATAGGCTAATCCATACCGTTACCCACTTCACTGATAAGTTAGTATCTTTTATGTATCCTTTGGTATAGTCATGAAAGGCACTGTAGTGAGCYAGCCAATCGCATGGAATCGACAATCAACAAATCAAAGCTATCTGAAACCGATATCATCACGAAATTCATACTTCCTGCTATCAAAGGCGCAGGGTGGGATGATATGTCGCAGATCCGTCAAGAAGTAAAACTACGTGATGGAAAGGTCATTGTTCGTGGTCAGGCAGCGGCGAGGAAAAAGGTTAAGTCTGCGGACATCGTCCTTTACCATAAACCGAGTATGCCTCTAGCGGTCGTCGAAGCTAAAGCCAACAAGCATGAAATCGGCAAAGGTATGCAACAAGGACTAGGTTACGCCAGCTTACTTGAAGTCCCTTTTATCTTTGCCTCAAATGGTGACGGTTTTATCTTTCACGACAAAACCAACCCAGCTCAACTCGAAACTGAAATTCGACTTGAAGACTTCCCGACACCTCAGCAACTATGGGGCAAGTACTGCGTTTGGAAAGGCTACAAAACTGAGCACCTTCCAGTTATTACTCAAGATTACCATGATGATGGTAGCGGTAAGTCTCCGCGCTACTATCAGCTACAGGCGATAAACAAAACCGTGGAAGCGGTAGCAGCAGGACAAAACCGCGTACTCTTGGTTATGGCAACGGGTACGGGCAAAACTTACACAGCATTCCAGATTATTTGGCGACTATGGAAGTCCCGAGCCAAAAAACGCATCCTGTTTTTGGCGGACAGAAACATCCTGGTCGATCAAACTAAGACCAACGACTTCCAGCCGTTTGGCACCGCGATGACCAAAGTTACTGGTCGAACAGTCGATCCCGCTTACGAAATCCACCTAGCGCTGTATCAAGCTCTGACTGGCCCAGAAGAACACCAAAAAGCATACAAACAGGTCGATCCTGACTTCTTTGATCTTATTGTCGTTGACGAGTGCCATCGTGGCAGTGCCGCTGAGGACAGCGCATGGCGCGAGATTCTTGAGTATTTCGGTTCAGCGACTCAAATAGGACTCACCGCGACACCRAAAGAAACCGATATCGTGTCTAACACCGAGTACTTTGGCGACGCCATTTATACCTACTCTCTAAAGCAAGGTATCGAAGACGGTTTCTTAGCCCCTTACAAAGTTGTACGAGTGGATATCGATGTAGATTTACAAGGTTGGCGACCAACCAAAGGACAAGTCGATAAACATGGTGAAGTTATCGAAGACAGGATCTATAACCAGAAAGACTTCGACAGAACTATGGTCATCGATGAGCGAACAGAACTTGTTGCACAGACCATCACCAGCTACCTCAAGCACACCGACCCGATGGCTAAAGCCATTGTGTTCTGTAGTGACATAGACCATGCAGAGCGTATGCGTCGAGCGCTGATCAACTGCAACCCTAAGCAAGTTGCTAAGAATGAAAAATACGTAATGAAAATTACAGGTGATGATGCAATCGGCAAAGCTCAGCTTGAAAACTTCACTAATCCCAAAAAGGCTTACCCTGTTATTGCGACTACCTCAGAACTCATGACAACTGGTGTCGATGCAAAAACGTGTAAACTGGTTGTTCTTGACCAGAGCATTCAGTCGGTGACTAAGTTTAAGCAGATCATCGGTCGCGGAACCCGTATTGATGATCGTTACGGAAAGCTATGGTTTACTATTCTCGACTTCAAAAAGGCGACTGAAAAGTTCGCTGATGAGCGCTTTGATGGTGTCCCTGAGCGAGTTAAAGAGACAAAACCAGAAGACTTCGATACCGATGAAGAGCTAGATGAAATCATCGATGGTGAAGATGAGCTTGAACAAGATGATCCATTTGAAGGTGAAGATATCGACCCCGAAAACATCCATGAACCCGAATCGTCATACGACTCAGGTTCATCGCCTTCAGATGGGAGCAATAGCGATGATGATTGGCAGGATGAAAACCGAGTAAGAAAGTTCCATGTCAACGGCGTAACCGTTACAGCCATTGCCGAACGTGTTCAATACTATGATGCCGACGGTAAACTCGTAACCGAATCGTTCAAAGACTATACCCGCAAGACGATGGCAAAACAGTTCACCTCGATGGATGACTTTGTTAAGCGCTGGCAAGATGCCGATAGAAAGCAAGCAATCATTGATGAACTGGCAGAGGAAGGCATCATCTGGGAAGCATTAGAGCTAGAAGTGGGCAAAGATCTCGATCCATTCGACATGATTTGTCATGTCGTTTATGACCAACCAGCGCTCACTAGAAAAGAACGGGTTGATAACGTCAAAAAGCGCAACTACTTCACGAAGTACGGTGAAACGGCTCAGCAGGTGTTGAACAACCTACTGGACAAATACGCTGATGAAGGTGTTCAAGAGCTTGAGAATATTCATGTACTCAAGGTGAAGCCTTTTGATGAGATGGGGCGACCTGCTGAAATTGTCAATAAGTGCTTTGGTGGGAGAGAGCAGTACTTGCAAGCAATTTCTGAGTTGGAAGCTGAGATCTATCATTCAGCCTAATCAGTGTTTAAACCAAGCTAGAGCGTGTTTAGCTTGGTTAACGACCTCAAGTCATAATGCATACCTATATGTTTGGTAAGCTAAATTCAGATAAAGCACTGTTGGCTAAAAACACAAAGACGTTTGCCTAAACTCTCTTGCGTATCGTTAGGCGAGTATCGATCTCGCTTTGGCGATGGAGCCAAGCAAGGTAAGCGGCTTGCTTGCAAGCTTAAACACAATGGCCTTCCCAAGCATGCCGAAACCAAGTTGATTTCCCATGGCAAGTATTTGATTGCTCAGCAGCTCATTTCAGTATAGTGCAATATTCTGATATTTTTCAGTAACTAATCACGCTGTTTGAAAGACTTAGGAAGAAACAACTGATTAAAATTTTTCTGTGGCGAGTCGCTTTCTCCACGAGATCTCTAGTGAAGATAACAAGGCTTAAAAATTGAAACATTATCAAATAAAGACTATCAATTATCAGCTGTGGCTAGTCCTGATTCTGACAAGCTTAATACCCTTAATCTACTCAACTACACGAATCCACTTCTTGGGCAGCATCCCCAGCCCATGGACTTTTAGCATTGCTGCACAAGTCGCATGGCTCAATGTGGGATATGAAGTCCTCAGCGAAGCATTGCTTATCCCTCTAGCATTTATTCTAGGCAGCGTTATTCATAGTCACGAAGCTTTTCGCGACCGAGCCAGTCTATCTCTTTGGGTTACCTTGATTGGCTATTTTGTGGTGACCTTAATGGTATTGTGGCTAGCGCCGAGCTTTGTTGATGCTATGCAGCAACAGGCTGAACTACTGACCCAGACAATCCAATACATTCGATTGGAATCTGCCGCTATTCTGCTTTCCAGCTTCTATGCGTTTTTATCTTTGGTTCTCGTCTTAAAAAATGAACGAAAGGCGCTGTATGGCCTTCTACTCGTACAAACGCTCATGACCGTCCTTTGTGACAGCGTCTTTGTTAGTCAATTAAGTTATTCCCTCCAGTTAGGAGTGAATGGTATTGCTCTGAGCAATATCGTGGTCAATAGTCTTCTCGCGCTGTTTGCCCTGATTTATTTATCTAAGTCGGAGATCACGCTGAGCTTCAATTTTTCTAGAGGACATCAATCGCAGTGGCTTAAAGAATGGGCAAAAATTGGATGGAAATCAGGGCTTGAATCGCTCGTTCGTAATACCGCTTTTATTGTCATGATTCTTCAGCTTATTAACCAAGTACAACAAGCGGGAACGTACTGGGTTGCCAATCAATTTATTTGGGGCTGGTTGCTACTTCCCGTTTTGACGTTGGGGCAGCTGGTTAAGCAAGATGCTGCAACAAATAACGGGCTAACATCTGAACGAGTCAATGCCTACCTTTGGATAACGCTAGGCATCATTGGGCTTTGGATACTCACTGCGCCGCTTTGGAACAGCTTTGTAGCTAATGTCATGGGAGTGGAGGGTTCAGAAGCAATCACGCGGTTAGTCTGGCTAATGGTAGGATTCTATGCCATCTTCAGTTTAAACAATGTTATCGACAGTTACTTTTACGGTATAGGGCGCACTGACTTAATGCTGTATCAATCACTTATCGTAAACACCTTGTTTTACGGTAGTGCTTTTGTGCTTTATCAAATCGGCATCTTCGTACCTACGCTTGAACGCATTGCCATCATGTTTGGGTTAGGCATTACCGCCGATGCGCTAATCACTTGGGGGTTGTACCTTGTCTTACGACGTAAGATCAGCATGAATCAATATCAAGTCAGTTATTAAGTGCTCACTAATACCTCAGTGTTATTGGGCACTTCGCTCCCTATGTCAGTACTCACATTGACGTAAAAATGCTACTATCGACAACAATTTTTGTAGTCGATTAATAGTAGAACTTCATGTCARTCAGTTCAGTGATCAAGTCTATTCAAGACATCATGCGTAAAGATGCGGGCGTTGATGGTGACGCGCAGCGTCTAGGCCAAATGTCTTGGCTGTTATTCCTTAAAGTGTTTGATGCACAGGAGGAAGAGCTAGAGTTTGAGCTAGGAGATTACCGAGAACCCATTCCAGCCAAGTACCTTTGGCGAAACTGGGCGGCAAATAAACAAGGCATTACAGGTGACGAGTTACTAGAGTTCGTCAACGATGATTTGTTTCCTGGCCTAAAAAGCCTCAATACGCCTAAAGACATCAACCCACGTGGATTTGTGGTGAAAGAAGCTTTCAGTGATGCCTATAACTACATGAAAAATGGCACATTGCTGCGTCAGGTGATTAACAAACTCAACGAAATTGACTTTACAGACTCGAACGACCGTCATTTGTTCGGTGATATCTACGAGCAAATCCTACGTGATCTGCAAAGCGCTGGGAATGCGGGTGAGTTCTATACCCCTCGCGCGGTGACTCGTTTTATAGTCAGTCGTCTTGACCCTAAACTGGGTGAAAAAATTATGGATCCCGCTTGTGGTACGGGTGGGTTCTTGGCTTGCTCGTTCGATCACGTCAAAGAGAACTACGTGGTAACCACGGACGACCATAAAACCCTACAAAGACAAATCCAAGGTGTAGAGAAAAAGCAGTTACCGCACCTGCTATGTGTCACTAACATGATGCTCCACGGCGTCGAAGTCCCAGTGCAAATCAGCCATGGAAACACGCTTAACAAGCCGCTCGCAAACTGGGACAGCAATATCAATGTGATTGCGACTAACCCACCGTTTGGCGGCACAGAAGAGGACGGGATTGAAAAGAACTTCCCTTCCGATATGCAAACTCGTGAAACCGCCGATCTGTTCTTGCAGCTGATTGTGGAAGTATTGGATAAAGATGGTCGCGCTGGTGTGGTGTTGCCTGATGGCACCTTGTTTGGTGAAGGTGTAAAAACCAAAATTAAGAAGATGCTGACGGAAGAGTGTAACCTGCACACGATTGTTCGCTTACCTAATGGTGTGTTCAACCCGTACACGGGCATTAAGACCAACATTCTGTTCTTTACCAAAGGCCAACCGACCAAAGAAGTGTGGTTCTATGAGCACCCTTATCCAGAAGGTGTGAAGAACTACAGCAAAACCAAACCAATGAAGTTTGAAGAGTTCCAGCAAGAGATAGATTGGTGGGGTAATGAGGCTGATGGATTCGCTAGCCGTATCGAGACCAAGCAAGCTTGGAAGGTATCGATTGAGAAAATCATCGAGCGCAACTTTAACCTTGATATTCCAAACCCGTATCAGGACGAAGTCGTCAGTCATGATCCTGAAGAGTTGCTGGCGAACTATCAGCAGCAACAACAAGACATTACAGCACTGCGTGACCAACTGAAGGGCATTCTCGGTGATGCACTTAGCTCTACCACTCAAGGTAAAAAACAAGCTGGAGAACAATAATGGCAGTCGAAAACCTGATCAGTGAGCATATTGATATTTGGACGTCGGCAGTAAAGACCCAATCAATCTCTGGTCGCGGTAGCAGCAAAAAACTAGAGCTTTACGGTGTTAAGAAGCTGCGTGAGCTAATTCTGGAGTTAGCGGTTCGAGGAAAGCTTGTGCCTCAAGATCCAAGTGATGAGCCTGTTTCAGTTTTATTGGAACGAATCGAGGCTGAAAAATCACTCTTGGTGAAAGAGAAAAAAATCAAGAAGCTGAAAGCACTTCCTATCATCGAGGAGTATGAGAAACCATTTTCTCTACCTCAAGGGTGGAAATGGGTACGTTTAGGGGAAGTTGGTAATATATTTAACGGAAACAGTGTAAGCGCTCGTGTAAAAGAACAAAAATATATGAGTAATGAAGGGCTTCCATTTATTGCTACTAAGGATGTCAGTTATGGTTTTGCTGACTTTGATTATTTAAATGGCGTTCATATTCCAATTGGTGAGCCGAAATTTAAAATTGCTAAGAAAAATGCTGTCTTGATCTGTGCTGAAGGTGGTNGTGTGGTATTGCCAAATGTGATATATGTTTTGGCAATAAACTTTTCGCTAATGAGCTGTATGGTAACATCCACCCCAAATTTATTCTTTCAAACTATCTTGCCCCGTACTTTTACGCTCAATTTTCTAAGTCTATGACAGGGATAATTGGTGGTATTGCAGCTTCCAAGTTTGTTGAGCTTCTTGTTCCACTCCCGTCTATTAATGAACAACACCGTATCGTCGCCAAAGTCGATGAGCTACTGGCACTCTGCGACCAGCTTGAGCAGCAAACAGAGGCAAGTATCGAAGCGCATCAATTGCTAGTAACGACTCTGTTGGACACACTAACCAACTCTGCCGATGCTGACGAGTTGATGCAAAACTGGGCGCGAATCAGCGAGCATTTCGATGCTTTATTCACTACTGAAGAAAGCATCGACCAGCTCAAGCAAACCATTCTACAACTGGCGGTGATGGGTAAGCTGGTTCCACAAGACCCAAGCGACGAGCCAGCGGCTGAGTTACTGAAAAGAATCGCGCAAGAAAAAGCGCAGTTAGTCAAAGAGAAGAAAATCAAAAAGCAAAAAGCGCTACCGCCGATTGCTGAAGATGAAAAGCCGTTTGAACTGCCTAGTAGCTGGGAGTGGTGTCGCTTGGGACAAATAGGCTACGATTTAGGTGGAGGCACACCATCAAAATCTAACAGCAAATATTGGGATGGTGAAATACCTTGGGTGTCTCCTAAAGATATGAAGGTGGATTTCATTGAGTCTGCTATCGATACCGTGACAGAAAAAGCAATCAAAGAAACTACTATAAAATTAATCCCTAAAAACAGTTTGCTAATGGTTGTTCGAGGGATGATTCTTGCGCACTCTTTCCCTGTTGCATTAACTAATAAAGATGTCGTGATTAATCAAGATATGAAAGCTTTAGTTTTTAGCAATATTGACCCTCATTACCTTCTCACGGTTATGAAAGCAACGAAAACAACGTTTACCGACTTGGTAGATAGAAGCTCGCACGGTACTTGTAAACTTATCTCAGAGAAACTCTGGAACGTCACCTTAGCGATCCCACCTCTGAATGAGCAAAAAAAGATCAATATGATGCTTGAGCAAATAATGGATATCTGTGAACAACTAAAACAAGGTATAAGAAAAAAATATCAGAGCCAACTCCACCTTACGGATACTATTGTCGAACAAGCGGTATAACCATGAGTTGAGTCTTTACAATATCGCCAATAAAAACCTCTAACGCTAACATCGACAACTCTTGCAGCCCTCGGCTGCAAGAGACTTCTATCTAGCAAAAATACCACCGTCTCTATTCCCCGATACAAAGTAGTCAGCATCACGCTTTTACAGATTCAAACCAGCCCAAAGCCATTGAATTAAAAAGAAATTCAATCAACAGGTCGAAAAGTTTTTTTTAACCGAACAATCTCAAGTTATCAGATTCAGATTTATTAGTGTGGTTTAGGCCTGTTCCATTTGTTTTATCATTTCTAAGTTGCTTAGCTCGAACTTATAAAAACGACTTTGCTTATCCTCTCGCTTTTCTTCATTTGACCGAGCATCGATATACCACTTTTTCTCAACAATCCATCTAAATGCAGCTCTCTCTGTAACATAAACCTCATCTTTATCTTCAGGTATACCAAAGTCAGTTCTTACTTTTTGCTTATCCATCTCTGATAACGAGGGGTGGAGCTTTAAGATCAAAGGTAACCTTAAATTCCACAGCTTATCTTGAGATAAGGCCTCATGCTCATGCTGCCTAGACTCCTTAGAATCATGCTCTTCAACCACATTCCTAGCACGAGAAAAATGAAAGTTTTTAAATTTATTCTTTTTAACTTCTGAACGATCAAATGCTCTGAACATCCAATTGGTTCCATCATACATAATTGCCAAGGGAACCAAGGTTCTAGTTTGATGATTAGAGCTGTTTTCAGAAAGGTAGTTGCAGGAAATCGCATACTTACCCGATATAGCCCTAGTAATCATAGCGACTTCATTGGTATTCATTTGGTTTGGAAACTTGCCAATTTTTTCATAGGCAAGCTCAGTGACACCGAAGATCTTGTTGCTATTAAAGCCATTGGCAAGCATGCCAAGCGCTAATTCTCCATCTATATCTGTCAATGGCTCGAAGGATTTTCTGATAATCGTATTCGTTTTTTGAGTTTTGTTGTTTGGCCTACGTTTGGAGTATTCAGTAAGGACTCGGGAAGCTGCTGCTTCTGCAATTCCAAACGCATCTTTAAGATCAGCCCGACTAACACGCCCTGTAAAAAACAACTTAAAGTCAATATAAGCCAAACGAGCGTTAATAGAGGTTGTCTCTGATGTGATGTCTGCTTGAGAACTGTTTTCCATGATGCCTATCCATTGTTCAATCTGACCAAATCGTAGCAAAAAAATCATTACGTGTAATTGCAATACACAATAAATACACAAAAAGATCATTGACACGTATCGTTTCGATCTATAATAATAATCTAAATCGACACAATCGGCCATTTACCAACCAAAACCACCAGGAGCTAGCTGTGCAAGATCAAGGTTTCAAATCACTAAGACAACTAAGTGCAAGCGATAAAGAGTTTTGTTTCGAGATGATCTCTCATATCACATCGAACCTAGACTTGACCGAAACACAGTTGTCTCAATTGAAGACGGCTTACCGAGCAATCGGATCCTACTTGGCAAATCAGGGGGGCAAGCTAGCGGAATGCCACATTTATGCTCAAGGTAGTGTTGGTATTGGCACGTCAGTAAAACCGATTGATGATGACTCAGACATGGATATAGATCTAGTGCTCCACTTACCAAGTCAGCACTATCCAACAACTACTGATGAAGCCAACGAACTACTCTTCAATTTGATACGAGTGTTGAAAGACTCTCAACGATACGGTGACAAAATAGAGAATAAGCCAAAACGCAGATGTGTCACTCTGCAATATGGAGGTATCGAAGGCCAGGGTTTCCACATGGACATCACTCCTAGCATGCCTGAAGATATGGACTCGCCAAACCATAAAAGCAAAGTAAGAGTTGCAGACATCAAGGATGCTAATAGTCCTTCTAATCCATACGGATATAGGAAGTGGTTCCGAAGCGCGTGTAGTAAAGAGATTCGCTGGCATAGAAAAAGCAACTACAGATCTAATAGTAATATATATGCAGGGACAGTAGAGCCTTTACCTGGTCAGGGTCGAAAGACTGTACTTCAGATTGTAGTTCAGCTTCTCAAGCGAAATAGAGACATGTGGAAACAAAATAAGCAGAACGCTTATGGCGGTTGCGCGCCAATAAGCATAATTATTACGACTCTAGCAGGTCTAGCTTATGAAAAATGCTCAAACTCTAACAAGGAATACCACAACCCATTTGATCTGATGTTAGATGTACTTGAAGAAATGCCAAACTTCATTTCCCATCAATATCAGTCTGACGGTACTTTAAAGTACACTATTCGTAACCCAGCACTTCCTACGGAGAATTTTGCAGATAAATGGCATGAGAAACCGATGTTACCCCAAGCATTTAAAGCGTGGTATACGCAGGTTACTGAAGACCTAGCAAGACTACTTGAATTAGATCAAGGGCTTGATAAAACCATTGTGCGCTCAAGAGAAATGTTTGGCTCTCAAGCAGCAAGAGGCATCCAAGCCAAACTTGCGGACACTCTGACAGAACGACGAGCGAAAAATCGTGCGGTAGTTTCTTCTATTGGCTTAGGAGTATCCAATGAAGCCACTGCTACCCCCGTTCCTAAACACAACTTCTACGGTGATGTATAGATGTGCCATCACCTTCAAAGGCAGCTTAACGCGCTAAAAAAACGTTACCGTGGTGGCAAAGGTAGAATATTCAAAGGTAAAACAGGTCTAAAACTGGAATGGAGACAAGTACTACAACCTTCTCGACTTAGCCGAGAATACCTAATTCTTGTTAAATGGGCTGGGTTAGGTTGTATTCCTGAGGTCGAGGTATTGTCCCCGAACCTAAGAGATCTAGCAGGAGGGAGGCGCTCACCTCATGAGTTCTTCTCCAAAGAGAATACTAAACCATGCCTAATGTTTAACAGCGGTAGCTCCAAAGACTGGGTGCCTAGTATGTTAATCGCTGAATCAATCATCCCATGGACGCAAGAATGGCTGTGGTACTGGGAGCTTTGGTTATCAGATGGAGAATGGCGTGGTGGTGGTGTTCACCCTGGTGAACTAACTATTGAGCAATATATGGATCACATCAACAATTCTCACCATAAACCAGCAAACAAAGGARAGTAATGAACCTTTTGACTTACATCGTTGTTCAGACCATCAACTGGCTATTCAGAAAACGCTCTCCTGCCTTGTTAATTTTCAGGACAGGAGCCTATTTCTTCCCGATAACATTGATGGGAGGCGTAGCATTCAATATTCAATACGTAACAGCTAGCCAACTCATTAGTCTTGACGTTGCGGGTTCTGATGTCCCTGCTCTACTCGTTTCTATCGGTTTTTATTTCAGTATACTCCTAATGGCTACTGGGCTAGCTTGGGAGATAGTCCGCTCAGTTATAGAACACCGACAATTAGCTAAACAAATTGTATTCTCTATTGAGCAAAGAGGACTCGTAAACACATCTGACTCCCCACTATCAGAGCACGTTCAGAAAAAATACAAAGGACGAAATATTTCCAATACAGTAATAGATATCCGRGACAGTCTTGCTAATGGCACAGTAAGCCAACCTAAATTAGCACTTAAGAAATTCCTCAATCTAGAGCACTCTATAGAAGAGCGAAGAAATAGTGTTTCTGCTGAAGATTTTCACATTGTTTATGGTGGTTTAGTTCCTGTTCCTTTTGCTTTCCTATCAGGATATTTGTTGGATGATGAGTCTCATATTGAAGTGCTCGACTGGGACCGACAACTATCAAGCTGGAAAGAACTCGATCCGATTAGTGACGACAATGAGAAGTTTGAAAAGACAATAAAGTATGCTGATAGCAAAGAATCTATCGTTCTTGCTGTATCTTTCTCTTACCCTGTTGATGAGAAAGCTATTAACCTCTGTTTTCCAAAGATGCCACAGATACATTTGAAGCTGAGGGAAAAGCGTTTTGATAATCACTGGTCAAGTAAAAAGCAAAGTCGTTTAGCTTATGATTTGATCGAAGAAGTTAAAAACCTTATGGAAGAAGGCTATAACGATATACACTTCGTATTAGCTTCTCAAAACAGCGTAGCATTCAAATTTGGTCAAGCGTACGACAGACGGAACCTTCCTAACATTACGATTTACCAATACGAAAAAGATAACAAAATCCCTTACCCTTGGGGGGTGTCAATTACTAACTTACCCCACGCAGAACCATCTATTAGACTGAGCGAGTTTAATGATGACTTAGAGCAAGTCGTATAAGAGGTTTTTATATGTCTTCATTTCAAGTCCTTATGCCTTTCGGTCGCAGTAACAGTTCAAACCGAATAGTGGGGATTGAGCAAGTGGATCGTGGCGATGATTGCAACTGCCATTGTTTTTCATGTGGAACACCAGTTACTGCGAGGTTAGGAAGTATCCGCTTTTCCAGTCAGAACAAGGTTCTTGCAATATCGTTCACCTCTTAACGAGTAATGACTTCTGGCAGAACTCAATCTCACAGTATCATGGAACATTGTTCTTCATTGAATACTTTCAGTTAGCCGCTTGTTCCAATGCCGTTTGACCGTTGGGATGGAGATTCCTAGAGCATGAGCTGTTTTGGATTGACTCAGTCCCCTTGATCTACATTCTTGAACTTTTTGAGTTGTACTGATGGCTTCTGGTCGGCCAATCCGCTTTCCTTCAGACCTTGCCCTAGCTTGACCTTCCAAAGTTCGCTCTCGAATGCGATTTCGCTCAAACTCAGCAAATGCGGAGAACATTTGCAGCATCAATCGTCCCTCCGCTGAGCTTAGATCAGCGGTTGGTAGATCAAGAGAAATGGGTGTAACACCTTTTTCTAACAGCATACTAATCGTATGCTGAACATCGATGTTATCTCTTCCCAGCCGATCAAGCTTGAGTACCACCAGTTTGTCTCCAGGCTCCAGTTTATGCTCAATCAACATTTTGAACTCACGTCGTTCTGTTGCAGGTACACTCCCCGAAACCATCTCATAAACAATTCGATGTTCTTGAATATCGTAACCAGCATTTCTGATAGCTAAGATCTGATTTGACACAGTTTGCTCGCTAGTCGATACACGACAATAAGCAAATGTCCGTCCCATACTATCCACTACTCACTCCTTTTGGCATCACAATTGGTATCATCAATCAGTTAGGTATCATAAAAGCTCGAACCCTATTTTATGAGACCTCAAACACTTCATTCCCGCCTGGTATCAGAAAACGGATGTTTGTTGATACTACTCTGGGATGTTTACATCTCGCTAAACTTGACTACTTAAGTCGATGATTTTCACAAAATAACTTTGCCTTAAGAAAACCTAGAAAATAGATGAATACCCGTGAGTAACAAACATTACTCTAAACTTCATTCATCTATAATAAAGACAAGGCTACTATTAACTTTCCTTGGCAGTGAAATTAGCATATAAAAATAAATTTTATTTTCTTACTTTTTTATGTTATAACTATTATAACGGTTATAACTATTATAAAGTTATAATTCTAATATAACGTTAGACTTTAAAAAAGTGAAGATTAAGTCAAAGTAAGCTTAATTTCTTACAAGAATTCTTCTGCCACTATTGGCACTTTTAATGCCAGCATTGGCACATTGATTGCCAATCTTGGCAAATTCTCTTGCCACCTGCTTTAATGACGGAATTTTTAAGGCTTTTATCACTTGTCTGATACAAGCCCGCAGGCTTTAACGTTGTGCAAAAAAAGAACAACATTAGAACACGTTGAGTGTCTAATTTTTTCTTGACTTGTAACGGTTACAACCATATAAGCCAGGCACTCTACATTCTTTCTTTTCTTTAATAGATTGTCTTTTTGAACGAGCTTGGGGAACACTGTTCTTTTCATCTAAACTAATAGAATTTGCTCTACGTAATGCTTCTTCATCGGAAATGTCGTTATAAAAGACTTCAAATCTATTCGGCTTAGTTTCACGTTTTTCTCTTGTGGATAGATAACTCACTTCACGATTACGTCTAGAATAAACTAGGACTTGAGACATATTGGAGACCCTCTTGATATATATAGATAAATTCAATGGCTATTATATTTATCAAGTAATATTCCCTTTGTAAAGGACTCTTGGTTACTATTTTTAAACTGACATCAACATTTAATTGTTAGATAAAAATCGTTTGATTTTTTAATTATTAAATTAGAGAGGTGATAATCATTTAAACTCCTACCCATAATGAAAAAGATCGGATTCTTGGGCATTAGTGTTGCTATTCTCCTCCTTAAAGAATCATATTCATCATCATAGATTCCGAGTTAGGGTCCTAACCGAGAATTGAGAACAGATTCTGACTATTGGTGACGCAATTCCCCCACCTCAAAGAACCATGTTCATCATCATAGGTTCCAAGTTAGGATCCTAACCAAGAATGCTCATCGGAGTCTGGCTGCGATTGATACTGCTATCTGTCTAGCCAATACCAACCAAGTTCATCACTACAAATTCCGAGTTAGGATCCTAACCAAGAATGCTCATCGGAGTCTGGCTGCGATGGGTACTGCTTTCTGTYTAGCCAATACCAACCACGTTCATCACCACAAATTCCGAGTTAGGATCCTAACCAAGAATGCTCATCGGAGTCAGGCTGCGATGGGTACTGCTATCTGTCTAGCCAATACCAACCACATTCATCATCACAAATTCCGAGTTAGGATCCTAACCAAGAATGCTCATCGGAGTGAGGTTGCGATGGGTACTGCTATCTGTCTAGCCAATAGCTACCACATTTATCATCACAAATTCCGCGTTAGGATCCTAACCAAGAATGCTCATCGGAGTCTGGCTGCGATGGGTATTGCTATCTGTCTAGCCAATACCAACCACGTTCATCACTACAAATTCCAAGTTAGGATCCTAACCGAGAATGCTCATCGGAGTCTGGCTGCGATTGGTGCTGCTATCTGTCTAGCCAATAGCAACCACATTCATCATCACAAATTCCGCGTTAGGATCCTAACCAAGAATGCTCATCGGAGTCTGGCTGCGATTGATACTGCTATCTGTCTAGCCAATACCAACCACATTCATCATCACAAATTCCGAGTTAGGATCCTAACCAAGAATGCTCATAGGAGTGAGGTTGCGATTAGTACTGCTATCTCCCTAGCCCAATAGCAACCATGTTCACCAAGTTAGGATCCTAACCGAGAAAAACAAGCTAGGCATCCTTACGGTATCAGCGACTACCGATGCATTACTTGAATCACAAGTGGACAAAAATATATGTCATACTTACTTTTTGTGATTACTTATGAGCATTGAGATGAAGATTGTGACTGCATTAGAGCGCCTGCATAGGTTTGACAAGCAAGGCATACACGTTTATCGGAAGAGTGATCTCAGAAGGTTATTTTTTGATGATTCACCTACAGCATTCCAACAAAGCCTGCCACGCTTAGTAAAAGCAGGAGTAATAGAGCGAGCGTGTAACGGTGTTTATGTATTCTCGTACAGTCGTCATAAGGGCGGTTATACCATTGAATACATTGCTAAATGCTTGCGAAGGGGAGAGTACAATTACATCTCTCTAGAATCGGCACTCTCAGAGTACAGTGTCATTTCACAAGTAATGATTGATCGAATTACTATCATGACAACAGGGCGTAAAGGGGAGTTTAGAACGCCCTACGGCGTAATCGAGTTCACACATACAGAGCGTGATGATATTGATATTATCAGTAATACCATATCTTCAGATCGGCCCCTTCGGATTGCGAAGAAAGAAGCTGCGATTCGAGATTTGAAGAGGGTTGGTAGAAACACGCACTTGATAGTGATGAATGATGATTAAGGCAGACACGGGTACTCCCCCCAAAAATCGCACAACTCACTTCTGGACAATTCCGAGTTACAGTATTTGCTAAATTAGTAGTTAGCGGACGAATTGAGGTATGGCAATACCTTCTCTACGCAGAATGGACTACCTTGAGGTGCGTGTCTACAGATATGGTGGTGTTATACTTCTCCATGAACTAATAGAGTATTGCCATGTACTAATGGGAGAGTTTTTAGTTTTAAATACATGTTTTTTATCAGTTGTTTAAGGGTTTTTTCTCTTTTCTATTCTCTAGAAAGATTATGCGAAGACATATTTAAAGACAGCAATGCTTCATGTAAAAAGTACTCATGTTCTACGTATTTGAAGGTTTTCAGGAGGTAGTGATGTTAGAGCTGTTTTTAAGTAGTTTGGAGAGGGTCGCTAAAATACAACCTGAGATAACTATCCTCATTCTAGTGTTAGCCTTATTAGGTAGTGACTTGATCTCGTTCATCAATGACTTTATGGCGGTAATGAAATGACTTTAATGCTCTGGTCTAAAATGCCCTCGAAATGGATTGCAGAGGGAATACTAAGAGAGTCCTTTAGTGGTGGTAGGAGTGTTAGTGATGATATCGCTGCTTTGAAGTTGTTCATTGTACTGTGTCTTCTTGCCAAGCAAGTTAACCGTTCGAGTGGTAGCTCGGTGGATGATGTTTTGGAAATCAGGGCAACATATGATCAGCTTACAGATATGTGTTCACTGAGCCGTTCTTTGGTGTCTAGAGGCTTAAAGAAGTTACATATAACAGGGTTGTTATCATCCGCTGGTGTTCGAACAAAAACATATACTTTTACTCAAGGAGTCTACCGAGGATGGTGCAAGCTTCCAAAAAGAGCGCTTGTTAAAAATGAGGAAGAAATCCCAGCGATGAAAGCTTTTCTCAATAGGTATTCCCACGAACGTGATGCTCTAAAATGCTTTTTGTACATACTTGCTAGTCGAAGCAATAGTAGAACTTACGTCGATCTTAGTCGGGGAACTATAGCCAAAAAGACTGGCGTAAGTCTGGATGCTATTGATGGCGCTATCGGATTTCTGCAAAGCACTAGTTTGATTTCTAAAGTAGAGGACAAAGGCTTCTTGGCTAACTCTATTCGTCGTGATTTGTCAGAACGACTGCATAGGTACTGGGTGATTGGTAGCAGCAGTTTGAATTACAAGACATATTCGGTTGAAAGTGAAGACTCTATTCTTGTTAGGGAACCATCGTTGTACTTTATGGAGAACAACAGGAGATAATGCATATTTCATTCTCACGTAATTCAATAATTTATCTATTAATTCAATAGGTTAATTAACGTATTGAGAGGTTGGACTGTTCAGTGATACATAATTTCTAGATGTGCTGAATTCAGATAACTTTTGGTAAGGTAAAATCGTATTACTAGAATGTGCATGAGTATTTGCTCTAAGTGAAAATGGGGCAGACGTTTGTCGCGGTTAGTGAGAAAGCAACTACTAAGAAAAACTTATGAGTTGAAAGGCAACTGAGAAGGATTTCTTCCTAGTTGTCAGCACGGAATGGGGCAGAAACGAGTCTAACCGAGGCATGTCTATAGAGTTTCAGATATCGTTGTTTCTCTTGACCTCTAAGATAGATTTTTGACCCTGACCCGACGGTGTTTATGATCGGTCAAATGTTACGTGATCGCATAATATCATAATTTCAATAACTATCAGTTAGTTAATGATAATTTTCAGTGCCTTGGTATCGTTGTTCTTCTATCCTGTCTAAACACTTACGTATTTCGTTCTGCTCGCTCCTGCACCTCGGCTTTTATGGAGAAGATCGCTCATAGACCACGTAAAAGTGTTTCTTGATATCGCACGTAGACCAAGAGTTATTTAAAGAAATAAGGCATAAAATACAATACCTTATGGGTATTTCCACCTAGAAGATGCTCACTCCTAGACCATAGCAATTTGCTTTTAGATATCGCTCGTAGACCTTAGGTTGTCTGAATCGAAAGGAGTTCGATGAGAGTAGGACATCGTTGTTTCTCTTGACCTCTAAGATAGATTTTTGCCCCTTGCCCAACGACGTTTATGATCGGTCAAAGGTTACGCGAGTGCGATACCTCAAAATTTACATGACTATCAGTTATTTAATGACCACTTGCAGTACTTTGTTATCGTTGTTCTTCTATCTTATCTAACCACTCACGTATCTCGTTCTGCTCGCTCGTGCACCTGGGCTTTTATGGTGAGGATCGCTCATAGACCAGAATCCTTTTTAATAAATAACAACTTAAATACAATGGGTTATGGTCAAATCCATCTAGAAGAGGCTCACTCCTAGACCATAAAAATTTTCTTTTAGAGATCGCTCGTAGACCTTAGGTCGCTGAATCGAAAGGGAATCGATGAGAATCGGATATCGTGGTTTCTCTTGACCTCTCTGTCATGAAAGTGGCGTCCATTCGCATAGCGAATATAACTATCCACTTTTTCTTTCAGAACAGCGTCGTATACACTAGGATTCCGTTACTTCATTCTGAGAAGGATACTCATGAAAGCTCGCATTGGGGTTGCATCGGAAGATCTCATCCGTAGGCATATGATTAGTGTGGCTGCGAGCAACATTAGTCATAACAAGCATCTACCTACATTTTGGTTCACATCACTAGATGAAGTCTCAAAGTTACTGTGTAATGAAAATATCGAAATAATGCTTCTGATCAGTAGAGAAAAGCCTGAAAGTCTAGCTGAGCTTGCGGAGATTAGCTGTCATCATATCCACGAACTGTCACGAAAAATCGACGCCTTATCATCAAAAGGGTTTATCCAGTTTGAGGAGAAAGGGAATGCTTGCCGACCTATCGCTC
>NZ_MUET01000075.1:0-14000 GCF_001995685.1 Salinivibrio sp. IB282
GTGTACCAGCGCAAATCAACATCGCTGAAGTACGTAAGCCTGAGCTAGATGCGCAACTTGTTGGCGACAGCATCGCATCACAGCTAGAGCGCCGTGTTATGTTCCGTCGTGCGATGAAGCGCGCGGTACAAAACGCAATGCGCCTAGGTGCCAAAGGTATCAAAGTAGAAGTAAGCGGCCGTCTTGGCGGCGCTGAAATCGCTCGAACCGAGTGGTACCGTGAAGGCCGTGTGCCATTGCACACCCTTCGTGCTGACATTGATTACGCAACTTCTTCTGCTCACACCCAGTACGGTGTAATCGGCATTAAAACCTGGATCTTCAAAGGTGAGATCCTAGGTGGAATGGCTGAAGTTGAGCAAAAGGCTGACAAGCCGAAGAAGCAGCGTAAAGGCCGTAAGTAAGGAGTCTATCGATGCTTCAACCAAAACGTACTAAGTTCCGCAAGACTTTTAAAGGTCGTAACCGCGGTCTGGCGCACGGTACTGACGTAAGCTTCGGTACCTATGGCCTGAAAGCTGTTGGTCGCGGTCGTATCACTGCGCGTCAAATTGAGGCGGCTCGTCGTGCGATGACTCGTCACATTAAACGTCAAGGCCAAATCTGGATTCGTGTCTTCCCTGACAAACCAATTACTGGTAAGCCGTTGGAAGTTCGTATGGGTAAGGGTAAAGGTTCAGTTGATTACTGGGTTGCCCAAATCCAACCAGGCAAGGTCCTGTACGAAATGGATGGTGTTCCTGAATCACTGGCTCGCGAAGCGTTTGAATTAGCTTCACGTAAGCTACCGATCAAAACCACTTTCGTAACTAAGGCGGTGATGTGATGAAAGCACAAGAACTACGTGAAAAGACTGCTGAGCAGCTGAACGAAGAGCTATTGGGCCTGCTACGTGAGCAGTTTAACCTGCGCATGCAAGCGGCTACTGGCCAACTTCAGCAAACTCACACTCTTAAAGCTGTTCGTCGCGATATCGCACGTGTAAAAACCGTACTGACTGAGAAGGCTAACGCATAATGAGCGAGAACATCCGCACTCAGCAAGGTCGCGTTATCAGCGACAAAGGCGATAAAACTATCGTCGTTGCTATCGAGCGTTTTGTGAAACACCCAATCTACGGTAAGTACATTAAGCGCACGACTAAGCTACATGTACACGATGAATCAAACCAGTGTAACCAAGGTGACACTGTTGAGGTTCGTGAGTGTCGTCCAATCTCTAAGCAAAAGTCTTGGACATTGGTTCGCGTTGTTGAAAAATCACGCATCTAAGCGATTTTTCATACAATAATAAGTCAAACGGCTCTCATTTGGGGGGCCGTTTATTTTTTATCTACCCATCTGGTCAAAATAGTGTTATTATTCGCCGCCCTTGTAAAAAGGCAGCCCGACCCGAGATGGGTCTAGATGTAATAACAGCGGAGCACTAACAATGATCCAAATGCAAAGTATGCTGGACGCAGCCGACAACTCCGGCGCTCGCAGTGTAATGTGTATTAAGGTTCTGGGTGGCTCTCACCGTCGTTACGCCCACGTTGGCGACATCATCAAAGTTACCGTTAAGGATTCAATCCCACGCGGTAAAGTGAAAAAAGGTGATGTGCTTAAGGCGGTGGTAGTTCGCACCCGTAAAGGCGTACGTCGTCCAGACGGCTCTGTCATTCGCTTCGACCGCAATGCTTGCGTGTTGTTGAACAACACGAACGAGCAACTAGTCGGCACACGTATCTTTGGCCCTGTGACACGCGAACTTCGTACTGAGAAGTTCATGAAAATTGTGTCTCTGGCGCCTGAAGTTCTGTAAGGAGCGATCTCATGGCAGCTAAAATCCGTCGTAACGACGAAGTTATCGTTCTTGCCGGTAAAGACAAAGGCAAGAAAGGTAAAGTATCTAAGGTTCTACCGACCGGTAAAGTTATCGTTGAAGGTATTAACCTCGTGAAGAAACACCAGAAGCCGGTTCCGGCTCTGGGCACTCAAGGTGGCATCGTTGAACAAGAAGCCGCTATTGACGTTTCAAACGTGGCGATCTTTAACGCAGCTGCTGGTAAAGGTGACCGTGTAGGCTTCCGATTTGAAGACGGCAAAAAAGTGCGTTTCTTCAAGTCGAATGGCGAAACTATTAAGTAATTCTGGAGTAGTACAATGGCGAAACTGCATGATTACTACAAAGAGACAGTTGTAGCTGAGCTATCTAAGCAATTTGGTTACAAAAGCATCATGCAAGTCCCAGGGATCGAAAAGATCACCCTAAACATGGGTGTGGGCGAAGCTCTGAACGACAAGAAACTGCTTGAAAATGCAGCTGCTGATATGACCGCAATTTCTGGTCAAAAGCCGCTGATCACTAAAGCACGTAAATCAGTCGCAGGCTTTAAGATCCGTGAGGGCTACCCAATTGGTTGTAAAGTAACCCTACGTGGCGAGCGTATGTGGGACTTCTTTGAGCGTTTGATCGCTATCGCAGTTCCTCGTATCCGTGACTTCCGTGGTCTGAACCCGAAAGCGTTCGACGGTCGCGGTAACTACAGCATGGGCGTTCGCGAGCAAATCATCTTCCCTGAGATTGACTACGACAAAGTCGATCGTATCCGTGGTCTTGATATTACTATCACTACCACCGCAGGTACAGATGAGGAAGGTCGAGCTCTGCTGGCTGCCTTTAACTTCCCATTCCGTAAGTAAGGTGAAGGGTTACTGTTATGGCTAAAAAATCGATGAAAGCACGTGACGTAAAACGTGCGAAGCTCGCAGCCCGTTATGCTGAAAAGCGTGACAACCTGCGTGCGACCATTAAGAATGTTAACACGTCAGACGAAGAGCGTTGGGACGCTGTCCTGAAGCTTCAGTCGCTACCACGTGATTCTGCGAAGTCTCGTCAGCGTAACCGCTGTAACCAGACTGGTCGTCCACATGGCTACCTACGCAAATTCGGCCTGAGCCGAATCAAGGTTCGTGAAGCTTGCATGAAAGGCGAGATTCCGGGTCTGCGTAAGGCAAGCTGGTAATTGAATCACGGGAGTAAAGACTTATGAGCATGCAAGATCCGATCTCGGATATGCTGACCCGCTTACGCAACGGTCAGACAGCAAAAAAAGTTGCTGTTAAAATGCCTTCGTCAAAGCTAAAAGTGGCAATTGCTGAGCTACTAAAAGCAGAAGGTTACGTGGCTGACGTCGCAGTAAACAGCGACGCGAAGCCTGAACTGGAAGTGACGTTGAAATACTTCGAATCTAAACCAGTTATCGAGCAAATCCAACGTGTTAGCCGTCCAGGCCTGCGCATCTACAAAAAGAAAGATGAGTTGCCTTCAGTGATGGGTGGCCTTGGTATTGCTGTTGTATCAACTTCGAAAGGTTTGATGACCGATCGCGCAGCTCGCAAAGCGGGTCTGGGCGGTGAAATCATCTGCTACGTAGCTTAATAAGGAGTAGGAAATGTCTCGTGTTGCAAAAGCACCTGTCGTAGTTCCTGCCGGCGTAGAGGTGAAACTTAACGGTCAGGAAATCACTGTAAAAGGAAGCAAAGGCGAACTAAGCCGCACGCTTCACGATATGGTGGCAGTAAGCCAAGAAGAGAACACCATTACTTTCGCACCACGTGTGGAGCACGCTAAAGCATGGGCTCATGCTGGTACCGCGCGCGCACTGGTTAACAGCATGGTAGTGGGTGTGACTGAAGGCTTTACCAAGAAACTAATCCTGAAAGGTGTTGGTTATCGTGCAAACGTTGCCGGTGACAAACTTAACCTGACACTTGGTTTCTCTCACCCGGTTGAGCACGCTCTGCCAGAGGGTGTTAAGGCAGAATGCCCAAGCCAAACTGAAATTGTTATCAGCGGCGCTGATAAACAAGCGGTTGGCCAGGTGGCTGCTGAAATTCGCGCATACCGCAAGCCAGAGCCTTATAAAGGCAAAGGCGTTCGTTACTCTGACGAAGCTGTGCGTACTAAAGAAGCTAAGAAGAAGTAAGGTAACACTATGGATAAGAAAGCATCTCGTATCCGTCGTGCGACCAAAGCACGACGCAAGATCGCGGAAATGGGTGCGACTCGCCTGGTGGTACACCGTACTCCACGTCATGTGTACGCACAGGTTATCGCTGGTAACGGCGCGGAAGTAATCGCTGCCGCTTCTACCGTAGAAAAAGCGATCCGTGAGCAAGTGAAGAGCACCGGTAACAAAGACGCCGCTGCAGCCGTGGGTAAGATCATTGCTGAGCGAGCGAAGGAAAAAGGCATCGAAGCCGTTGCTTTTGACCGTTCCGGTTTCCAATACCACGGCCGTGTGGCTGCACTGGCAGATGCTGCCCGTGAAGCTGGTCTGAAATTCTAAGGTAGGTGGAAGATGGCTAACGATAAACAACAAAGTGATTTGCATGAGAAGCTGATCGCTGTAAACCGTGTTTCTAAAACGGTTAAAGGTGGTCGCATCTTTACCTTCACCGCCCTGACTGTGGTAGGTGATGGTAACGGTCGCGTCGGTTTCGGTTACGGTAAAGCCCGTGAAGTACCCGCAGCGATCCAAAAATCAATGGAAAAAGCGCGCCGTAACATGATTACTGTTGCGCTGAAAGACGGTACTCTGCACCACGCTGTTAAAGGCCGCCACACTGGTTCAAAAGTGTATATGCAGCCAGCATCAGAAGGTACAGGTATCATCGCCGGTGGTGCGATGCGTGCCGTGCTTGAAGTAGCAGGCGTTCAAGACGTTCTGGCGAAAGCATACGGTTCGACCAACCCAATCAACATCGTTCGTGCAACGATTGATGGTCTGGGTGGTACGAAGTCTCCAGAGATGGTAGCTGCGAAACGTGGCATGCCTGTCAACGAAATTCTGGGGTAATACGACATGGCTAAGACAATTAAAGTAACTCAGACTCGTAGCGCTATCGGCCGCTTGCCGAAGCACAAAGCGACCCTGCGTGGCTTGGGCCTTCGTCGCATCAACCACACTGTTGAACTTGAAGATACACCGTGCGTGCGCGGTATGATCAACAAGGTCAACTACATGGTTAAAGTGGAGGGGTAATCACATGCGTTTGAATACTCTATCTCCGGCTGCAGGCTCAAAGCCTTCTGCGAAGCGTGTAGGCCGTGGTATTGGTTCAGGCCTGGGTAAAACCGGTGCCCGTGGTCATAAAGGTCAGAAATCACGTTCAGGTGGTTCAGTACGCCCAGGTTTCGAAGGCGGTCAAATGCCTTTGAAACAGCGTCTGCCAAAATTCGGTTTTACTTCGCGTAAAGGCCTCACTTCTGCTGAAGTCCGTCTCGGCGAGCTAGCAAAAGTTGACGGTGACGTGGTAAGCCTTGAAACACTGAAAGCAGCGAATGTTATCGCGCAAGACACTCGTACGGCGAAAATCGTACTGTCTGGTGAAATCGCTCGCTCAGTGACAGTGAAAGGTGTTCGTGTCACTAAAGGCGCTAAAGCGGCAATCGAAGCTGCAGGCGGTAAAATCGAGGAATAATTTAGCTCGAGGACGAGGTACAGATGGCAAAACAACCAGGACAAAACTTCAGTAGTGCAAAAGGCGGAGTTGCGGAGCTCAAAAGCCGCTTACTTTTTGTAGCAATGGCATTATTGGTATTCCGTGCCGGCTCTTTTGTACCCATTCCTGGTATTGACGCTGCTGTACTTGCCGATCTGTTCGAACAGCAACAAGGGACCATCATTGACTTGGTTAACATGTTCTCTGGTGGTGCCCTTGAGCGTGCTTCGATACTGGCACTGGGCATTATGCCGTATATTTCGGCATCGATTATTGTTCAGTTATTGTCAGTGGTTCATCCCGCGTTAGCGGAGTTGAAAAAAGAGGGTGAATCTGGCCGTCGCAAGATAAGTCAGTATACCCGCTACGGCACGCTGGTGTTGGCAACGTTCCAAGCAATTGGAATCGCGACCGGGTTACCGAGTATGATGCCAGGTTTGGTGATAAATCCAGGCCCCGCATTTTACTTTACTGCGGTAGTGAGTTTGGTCACAGGTACCATGTTCTTGATGTGGTTAGGTGAGCAAATTACTGAACGCGGCATTGGTAACGGCATTTCGTTGATTATCTTCACCGGGATTGTCGCGGGTCTGCCACCCGCAATTGGACAGACAATAGAGCAAGCGCGTCAAGGCGACATGTCTCCGCTTCTCTTGCTAGGTATCGCAGTGATCGTATTGGCGGTCGTCTACTTTGTGGTCTTTATGGAGCGTGGTCAACGTCGTATCGTTGTTAACTACGCGAAGCGGCAACAAGGTCGCCGTGTCTTTGCAGCGCAAAGCACGCACCTGCCACTTAAGATCAACATGGCAGGCGTTATCCCTGCGATTTTTGCATCAAGTATTATTTTGTTCCCTGGCACGCTTGCTAACTGGTTTGGTAAGGGTGATCAGACAAGCTGGCTAACCGATGTGTCATTGGCACTGAGTCCGGGGCAACCAGCGTACGTAATACTTTATGCGGCAGCGATTATCTTCTTCTGCTTTTTCTATACGGCGTTGGTGTTCAACCCGCGAGAAACAGCAGATAATTTGAAGAAGTCAGGAGCGTTCGTACCTGGTATTCGCCCGGGTGAGCAGACTGCTAAATACATTGATAAAGTGATGACACGGTTAACCCTTGCTGGCGCCATGTATATTACCTTTATCTGTCTGATCCCCGAGTTCATGATGATTGCGTGGGATGTCCACTTTTACTTTGGTGGTACATCACTACTTATCGTAGTAGTCGTAATCATGGACTTTATGGCTCAAGTTCAGACTCATTTGATGTCTCAACAATATGAGTCCGTGTTGAAAAAAGCCAACCTCAAAGGCTACGGCCGCTAATAGGTTGTCTATTTACGGAGTTTAGCAATGAAAGTTCGTGCTTCCGTTAAGAAAATCTGCCGTAACTGTAAAGTGATCAAGCGTAACGGTACCGTTCGTGTGATCTGCAGTGAGCCAAAGCACAAGCAACGCCAAGGCTAATAGCAGAATATTTTTCTTGCAAAATGAGGTCAGGCTGGCTACATTAGCCAGCCCACCTTTTGTATGTGCAAAAGAAGTGGTTATGCCGCTGCGTATCCTCGACGGGCTCTGCAGCGGTTCTACTTGAAAAGTACTAGGAGTGAATAGTGGCCCGTATAGCAGGCATTAACATTCCTGATCAAAAGCATGCTGTTATCGCATTGACTGCGATTTACGGCGTCGGCAAAACCACCTCTCAAGCTATTCTAGCTGAAGTAGGTATTGCTGAAAGCACTAAGATCAGTGAACTATCAGAAGAACAGATCGACCAATTGCGTGACGGTGTGGCTAAATACACCGTAGAAGGCGATCTACGTCGTGAAATTTCCATGAACATCAAGCGTCTTATGGACCTTGGTTGTAACCGCGGTATTCGTCATCGTCGCAGCTTGCCACTACGTGGTCAGCGTACGAAGACCAATGCTCGTACCCGTAAGGGTCCGCGCAAGCCGATCAAGAAATAATCGGGGTAGATAAGTACTATGGCTAAACAAGCAACTCGTGCACGCAAACGCGTACGCAAGCAAGTCGCTGATGGCGTCGCGCACATTCATGCGTCTTTCAATAACACAATCGTGACGATTTCTGACCGTCAAGGTAACGCTCTTGCATGGGCGACCGCCGGTGGTTCAGGTTTCCGTGGCTCTCGTAAGTCAACTCCATACGCTGCGCAGGTTGCTGCAGAGCGCTGTGGTGAAATGGCGAAAGAGTACGGCCTGAAAAACCTCGAAGTGATGGTTAAAGGTCCAGGTCCAGGTCGCGAGTCTACTATTCGTGCCTTGAACGCAGCGGGCTTCCGCATCACTAACATTGTTGATGCGACGCCAATCCCGCATAACGGTTGTCGTCCACCTAAGAAACGCCGTGTTTAATACGCACTAGCGCTGTTTCTTAGAATATTGGAGAAAGAYCATGGCAAGATATTTGGGTCCTAAGCTGAAGCTTAGCCGTCGCGAAGGCACTGACTTATTCCTTAAGTCGGGCGTACGCGCGATTGATACCAAGTGTAAAATCGATAACGTCCCAGGCGTTCACGGTCAGCGTCGCGGCCGTCTGTCTGACTATGGCGTTCAGCTTCGTGAGAAGCAAAAAGTACGTCGTATGTACGGCGTAATGGAAAAGCAGTTCCGAAACTACTACAAAGACGCTGCCCGCATCAAGGGTAATACAGGTGAAAACCTGCTTCAGCTTCTTGAAGGTCGCCTAGACAACGTAGTTTACCGCATGGGCTTTGGTGCAACACGCGCCGAATCACGTCAGCTGGTAAGCCACAAAGCGATCCTCGTTAACGGCAAAGTAGTTAACGTACCTTCTTTCAAGGTTTCGGCAAACGACGTGATTAGCATTCGCGAGAAAGCTAAGAACCAGGCGCGTATCAAAGCAGCTCTAGAAGTTGCCGCTCAACGCGAACTGCCAACTTGGATCGAAGTAGACAGCAAGAAGATGGAAGGCACATTCAAGCGCCTACCAGAGCGTTCTGATTTGTCTGCTGACATCAACGAACACCTGATCGTCGAGCTTTACTCTAAGTAAAGCTGAACTAAAGAGAGGACATAATGCAGGGTTCTGTAACAGAATTTCTTAAGCCGCGTCTAGTTGATATTGAACAAGTTAGCTCGACGCACGCAAAAGTAACTCTTGAACCCCTAGAGCGTGGTTTTGGCCATACTCTGGGGAATGCGCTACGTCGTATCCTACTTTCATCTATGCCAGGCTGTGCGGTGACGGAAGTTGAAATTGACGGCGTACTGCACGAGTACAGCACCAAAGAAGGGGTTCAGGAAGATATCCTGGAAATCCTACTTAACCTTAAAGGCCTAGCCGTTAAGGTTGAGGGTAAAGATGAAGTTATCCTTACTCTGACCAAGTCTGGTGCAGGCCCTGTTGTTGCAGGCGACATCACCCATGATGGTGGTGTTGAGATTGCGAACCCAGAACACGTTATCTGCCACCTGACTGATGCAAGCGCTGAAATTAGCATGCGTATCAAGGTAGAACGTGGTCGTGGCTATGTACCAGCGTCTGCGCGTATCGATAGCGAAGACGACGAGCGTCCAATCGGTCGCCTACTTGTTGACGCAACGTTCAGCCCAGTAGATCGCATTGCTTACAAAGTGGAAGCAGCGCGTGTCGAACAGCGTACGGACCTCGACAAGCTGGTCATCGATATGGAAACTAACGGTACACTGGATCCTGAGGAAGCGATTCGCCGTGCGGCAACCATCCTAGCAGAACAGCTAGATGCGTTTGTTGACCTGCGCGATGTACGTGTCCCTGAGGAGAAAGAAGAGAAGCCAGAGTTCGATCCGATCCTACTGCGTCCTGTAGACGATCTTGAACTAACTGTTCGCTCTGCTAACTGTTTGAAAGCAGAAGCGATTCACTATATCGGTGATCTGGTACAGCGTACCGAGGTTGAGCTTCTGAAAACGCCAAACCTTGGTAAGAAGTCTTTGACTGAAATTAAAGACGTGCTGGCATCACGTGGTCTGTCTCTAGGTATGCGCCTAGAAAACTGGCCGCCAGCATCCATTGCTGAAGATTAATCAGAGACTGATTATTTAGTTAGAAGGATTAGGTCATGCGCCATCGTAAGAGTGGTCGTCAACTCAATCGCAACAGCAGCCATCGTAAAGCGATGTTCAGCAACATGGCTAGCTCGCTGGTAACTCACGAAGTTATCAAAACAACTTTGCCAAAGGCAAAAGAKCTGCGTCGCGTCATTGAACCGTTGATTACCTTAGCTAAAAACGACAGTGTTGCTAACCGTCGTGTAGCATTCGCTCGTACTCGTAACGACGAAGTTGTAGCGAAACTGTTTAATGAACTCGGCCCACGTTTTGCTTCACGTGCTGGCGGTTACACTCGCATTCTGAAATGCGGTGTTCGCTCTGGTGATAAAGCCCCAATGGCTTACATCGAGCTTGTTGATCGCCCAGAGCAAGACGCTGAGCAAGCTGCAGAGTAAGTTTTATTACTTATAAGCAGCACCCAGAAAAGCCAGGCAATTTGCCTGGCTTTTTCTTTATCCGGCCCTTCACCATCGCGTTGTAAAAACGGTCCACGCTTTTCGCGTATAGCCTCACTCCTCGTTTAACTAAGGTGGATAGGCGCTACGGATAAGAACGAGTCGCGAAATAGTAACTTTTGGTGCTTAGAGAGTAGAAACGGGCATTATTGGCTAAAATAGAGCAGATCGACTAAAAATAGAGCGCTTAAAAGAAAAGTGAAAATTAATGATTGACGCTTGTCACAAAAGCTTTAGAATGCCGCCCTACTTAACGCAGACAGCGCGTTAGGGGAGTCAAAAAGAGGTTTTGCTTCACCCAGTTGGGTTGAAAATAAAAGATGAAATTTCTTCTTGACTTTGACGGTAAGGCGCGTAAGATACGCAGCCCTGACCAAGCGAAGCGCCGCTTCGCACAGTCAACGCTCTTTAACAATTTGACCTATGCAATCTGTGTGGGCACTCGTTGAGAATAGACAAAAAGATTTATTCGATGAACTGAGTGACCAATACGAAACAACGTTTACGTTGTTCGGCACAGTCAATTCGTTTGTCTCGCAAGAGACGAACAAAACAGTATTTATCGAGCCGTTTGTCTTTTCTTTGGAAAAGCAAACACCAAAACTTTAATTGAAGAGTTTGATCATGGCTCAGATTGAACGCTGGCGGCAGGCCTAACACATGCAAGTCGAGCGGAAACGGCAGTATTGAAGCTTCGGTGGATTTACTGGACGTCGAGCGGCGGACGGGTGAGTAACGGCTGGGAACCTGCCCTGACGAGGGGGATAACCGTTGGAAACGACGGCTAATACCGCATAATGTCTTAGTTCATTACGAGCTGGGACCAAAGGTGGCCTCTACATGTAAGCTATCGCGTTGGGATGGGCCCAGTTAGGATTAGCTAGTTGGTAAGGTAATGGCTTACCAAGGCRACGATCCTTAGCTGGTTTGAGAGGATGATCAGCCACACTGGGACTGAGACACGGCCCAGACTCCTACGGGAGGCAGCAGTGGGGAATATTGCACAATGGGGGAGACCCTGATGCAGCCATGCCGCGTGTGTGAAGAAGGCCTTCGGGTTGTAAAGCACTTTCAGCAGTGAGGAAGGTGGTGTACTTAATAMGTGCAYGGCTTGACGTTAGCTGCAGAAGAAGCACCGGCTAACTCCGTGCCAGCAGCCGCGGTAATACGGAGGGTGCGAGCGTTAATCRGAATTACTGGGCGTAAAGCGCATGCAGGCGGTTTGTTAAGTCAGATGTGAAAGCCCGGGGCTCAACCTCGGAACCGCATTTGAAACTGGCAGGCTAGAGTCTTGTAGAGGGGGGTAGAATTTCAGGTGTAGCGGTGAAATGCGTAGAGATCTGAAGGAATACCAGTGGCGAAGGCGGCCCCCTGGACAAAGACTGACGCTCAGATGCGAAAGCGTGGGTAGCAAACAGGATTAGATACCCTGGTAGTCCACGCCGTAAACGCTGTCTACTTGGAGGTTGAGGTTTAGACTTTGGCTTTCGGCGCTAACGCATTAAGTAGACCGCCTGGGGAGTACGGCCGCAAGGTTAAAACTCAAATGAATTGACGGGGGCCCGCACAAGCGGTGGAGCATGTGGTTTAATTCGATGCAACGCGAAGAACCTTACCTACTCTTGACATCCAGNGTCCACGCCGTAAACGCTGTCTACTTGGAGGTTGAGGTTTAGACTTTGGCTTTCGGCGCTAACGCATTAAGTAGACCGCCTGGGGAGTACGGCCGCAAGGTTAAAACTCAAATGAATTGACGGGGGCCCGCACAAGCGGTGGAGCATGTGGTTTAATTCGATGCAACGCGAAGAACCTTACCTACTCTTGACATCCAGCGAAKCCTTTAGAGATAGAGGMGTGCCTTCGGGAGCGCTGAGACAGGTGCTGCATGGCTGTCGTCAGCTCGTGTTGTGAAATGTTGGGTTAAGTCCCGCAACGAGCGCAACCCTTATCCTTGTTTGCCAGCACRTAATGGTGGGAACTCCAGGGAGACTGCCGGTGATAAACCGGAGGAAGGTGGGGACGACGTCAAGTCATCATGGCCCTTACGAGTAGGGCTACACACGTGCTACAATGGCAGATACAGAGGGCAGCGAAGCTGCGAAGTGGAGCGAATCCCTTAAAGTCTGTCGTAGTCCGGATTGGAGTCTGCAACTCGACTCCATGANTAATGGTGGGAACTCCAGGGAGACTGCCGGTGATAAACCGGAGGAAGGTGGGGACGACGTCAAGTCATCATGGCCCTTACGAGTAGGGCTACACACGTGCTACAATGGCAGATACAGAGGGCAGCGAAGCTGCGAAGTRGAGCGAATCCCTTAAAGTCTGTCGTAGTCCGGATTGGAGTCTGCAACTCGACTCCATGAAGTCGGAATCGCTAGTAATCGTGGATCAGAATGCCACGGTGAATACGTTCCCGGGCCTTGTACACACCGCCCGTCACACCATGGGAGTGGGCTGCACCAGAAGTAGATAGCTTAACCTTCGGGAGGGCGTTTACCACGGTGTGGTTCATGACTGGGGTGAAGTCGTAACAAGGTAGCCCTAGGGGAACCTGGGGCTGGATCACCTCCTTACTGACGCTATTGTTGCGAGTGCTCACACAGATTGTATAGGTTGAANTTGTACACACCGCCCGTCACACCATGGGAGTGGGCTGCACCAGAAGTAGATAGCTTAACCTTCGGGAGGGCGTTTACCACGGTGTGGTTCATGACTGGGGTGAAGTCGTAACAAGGTAGCCCTAGGGGAACCTGGGGCTGGATCACCTCCTTACTGACGCTATTGTTGCGAGTGCTCACACAGATTGTATAGGTTGAAAKTCAAAGAGATACGAATGCCTTAGTRAAAGGCTCGTACCTTAGATGGGTCTGTAGCTCAGCTGGTTAGAGCGCACCCCTGATAAGGGTGAGGTCGGTGGTTCAAGTCCACTCAGACCCACCACTTCTACTTACCCTGCGTCATCTTTGATACCTGCGATGCTCATGTGCTAGCGCACACTGCGCGTCTCGCTTCAAATCTGACTCGGCTAAGCGAAGTGGACTTCTTCAGAAGTCTGTCTAAGGAATTTATGATGGGGCTATAGCTCAGCTGGGAGAGCGCCTGCCTTGCACGCAGGAGGTCAGCAGTTCGATCCTGCTTAGCTCCACCACTTTTTAAGCGCATTTATGATGATAAGTGTCTTTAAAAAGTGGTTTATCGTATTGATAGATTCACATGCTCTTTAACAATCTGGAAAGCTGACAAGTCATTCTTTAAGAATGACAGTAAAGTTCTCAATCAGTGACATATCATGTCACTCACACAATCAAGTGTGCTTGGACTTTGTCTTATTAAATCAATAACGACAAAGTTTCTATTTGAGTCCGGCAAAAACAAAACCTTAGTTGTTTTCATGCAAGACCTTTTGGGGTTGTATGGTTAAGTGACTAAGCGTAGACGGTGGATGCCTTGGCAGTCAGAGGCGATGAAGGACGTATTAACTTGCGAAAAGCCCAGATAAGGCAGTAAAAGCCATTTGAATCTGGGATATCCGAATGGGGAAACCCACCTGCATAAGCAGGTATCTTAGCGTGAATACATAGCGCTAAGAGGCGAACTCGGGGAACTGAAACATCTAAGTACCCGAAGGAAAAGAAATCAATTGAGATTCCGGCAGTAGCGGCGAGCGACCCCGGATTAGCCCTTAAGCAGACTTGGCGCTAGGTGAACAGGTTGGAAAATCTGGCAATAAAGGGTGATAGCCCCGTAACCGACGGCGCCATATTTGTGAAAACGAGTAGGACGGGACACGTGATATCTTGTCTGAACATGGGGGGACCATCCTCCAAGGCTAAATACTCCTGACTGACCGATAGTGAACCAGTACCGTGAGGGAAAGGCGAAAAGAACCCCTGTGAGGGGAGTGAAATAGAACCTGAAACCGTCTACGTACAAGCAGTGGGAGCCTCCTTGTGGGGTGACCGCGTACCTTTTGTA
>NZ_MUET01000076.1:0-11541 GCF_001995685.1 Salinivibrio sp. IB282
GCATCATTGTGTTGGGGCTTTTTGTGTTTATCGCATGACATCGAGTAGAGCGTTGAGTAAAGGCTCTTTTGCGCGGGAAGCTTTACAACAAAGGCCCAGTTCGAGAGGTTGCACAATTTCTTGGCGTAAGCGCTCAACCTTGTCTTTTACTGGGCTGTTATCAATCACCACATCTGGCGCGACACCAATACCACAGCCCAATGCCACCATACTAACAATCGCCTCGTGGCCTGCTATTTGCGCATAGACGTTTGGCTCGATCCCTTTACTGACCAACCACTGATCAGCGAGTACGCGCGCTGTTCCTGCTTCGGGCAAGATTAAAGGTGTGTGTTGCCAGTCAATGGCTTGTAGGTCAATGCCACTGCTGGCCATTGCCGGTGCGATAACCGACAAACTGACTGTATCAATCGGTTGAAACACCAAGCTGGATGACAAGCGTTTGGGTTTAGCGGCAATGGCAATGTCGGCGCTATTGTCTTGCACCTTCTCTTCTGCTTGGGCGGGATCGCCAGTCAGAAGCTGTAGCTCGATATTTGGGTATTGTTGACGAAACCGCGCGAGTAGCTCAGGCAAGTGGCTATAACTGGCGGTGACTGAACAAAAGAGCGTGAGCTTACCGCCGAGCAAAGAGGCATGTTCATTGATACTGGCTTTAGTCGTGTGCCAAAGCTGAAGAATATCACGTGCGACGGGAAGCAGCGTTTTACCTGCTGGGGTGAGATCGACCGCTTTATTGGTGCGAATAAACAGCGGCTGACCAATATCTTCTTCGAGACGTTGGATGATTCGGCTCAGCGCWGAAGGGCTGACGTGCATTGCCTGTGCCGCCCGGGTATAGCTTTTGGTATCACAGAGGTGGAGAAAGCCCGTGAGTTGCTTTGCATTCATAAATCATTGTTGCTGTAACTGCAATGTTATGTTGTGAATATATCACTTTAGGCAATATAGTGGTTAAGGTAGTATCAAAAATACGCGGTGAAAATACACCCAATCACGGATTTGAATCAATGGAGCACCCCATGGCGAACTACTTTAATACCCTGAATTTACGTCAACAATTGGAACAATTAGGCGTATGCCGATTTATGTCGCGCGAAGAATTTGCCACCGAGGCCGAATTCCTCAAAGGTAAAAAAGTGGTGATTGTCGGCTGTGGTGCGCAAGGGCTCAACCAAGGCTTAAACATGCGTGACTCGGGTCTTGATGTGGCTTATGCGCTGCGTCAGGCGGCGATTGATGAAAAGCGCCCTTCTTATCAGAATGCGGTTGAGCATGGGTTTGAAGTGGGTAGCTACCAAGATTTGATCCCACAAGCAGACTTGGTGATTAACCTTACGCCAGATAAACAGCACTCCAACGTCGTCGAAACCGTGATGCCACTGATGAAAGAGGGCGCCGCGCTCGGTTACTCACATGGCTTTAATATTGTCGAAGTGGGTCAGCGCATCCGTGACGACATTACTGTGGTCATGGTGGCGCCGAAGTGCCCGGGTACCGAGGTGCGCGAAGAGTATAAACGCGGCTTTGGTGTACCGACGCTGATTGCTGTTCACCCAGAAAATGATCCTAAAGGTGAAGGCTTTGAGATTGCGAAAGCCTGGGCAGCTGCAACCGGTGGCCACCGTGCTGGCGTACTTGCCTCTTCATTCGTAGCAGAAGTGAAATCCGATCTGATGGGCGAACAAACCATCCTGTGTGGCATGCTGCAGGCTGGCTCGGTCGTTTGCTATGAGAAAATGATCGCAGAAGGTGTTGAACCAGGTTATGCGGGTAAACTGATTCAGTATGGTTGGGAAACCATTACTGAAGCGCTAAAGTTCGGTGGCATCACTCACATGATGGATCGCTTGTCCAACCCAGCGAAAATCAAAGCCTTTGAGTTGTCGGAGTCGCTTAAAGAACTGATGCGTCCTCTATATAACAAACATATGGATGACATCATCGCTGGCCATTTCTCCGCGACCATGATGGCCGATTGGGAAAACGGCGATAAAGACTTGTTCACATGGCGTGAAGAAACCGCACAGACCGCGTTTGAAAACTATCCCGAGTCGGATGTAAGCATCAGTGAGCAGGAATTCTTTGATAACGGCATTTTGATGGTAGCTATGGTGCGCGCAGGGGTCGAGCTTGCTTTTGAAGTCATGGTGTCATCTGGCATTATCGAAGAATCAGCGTATTACGAGTCATTGCATGAATTGCCTTTGATTGCCAATACTATTGCGCGTAAGCGTCTTTATGAAATGAACGTGGTCATTTCCGATACGGCTGAGTACGGCAACTACTTGTTCGCCAACGTGGCAACACCGCTGCTGCGCGAACACTTTATGCCAACAGTGAGCGCAGATGTGATTGGTAAAGGGCTTGGAGAAACCTCTAACCAGGTCGACAACGCCACCTTAATCGAGGTCAATGACCGTATCCGCAACCACCCAATTGAGTATATCGGTGAGGAATTGCGCGGCTATATGACAGATATGAAGCAAATTGCGCTCGACAAATAATAACGCGGATCGTTTGAGATAACGCGGAAGAGAAGCCTGGCCTGAGGGTCAGGCTTTTTTATATCTGCGAGGGTTATTCTTGGTTATCTGTCGACTGACCCACTTTTGCTTCCATGGCTTCCAGCTTGGCTTCAAGCTCGGTGAGCTTTTGACGGGTGCGCAGTAACACCTGGGTTTGTACATCAAACTCCTCACGGCTTACTACATCCAGCTTAGTCAGCTGGCCTTGGATGGCTTGGCGCACACGGCCTTCCATATCCGTGCCTAACTCTTTAACAGGCTGAGGCATGGCGTCGTGAATTTGCTTGGCCATTTGCTCAAGTTTTTTGGGGTCAAACATGGAATACTCCTTTATTAACTGTCTTTATTCTATGTAAATACGCACAGCTTGTCGAAAGGATGATAAAAGAAAAGGGCCCGAAGGCCCTTTGGGTTAGTGTGATGCGCGATAGTCTTCATCGAGCTTATCAAGTTCATCGTCTTCGACAAACACAGGCAGTGGTTTGTGCTTGCTGGCCAGATAGGTATAAATCACTGGCAGAACGAATAGCGTGAATAACGTACCGATAGCGAGACCTGCTACGATCACAATCCCGATGCTAAAGCGTTGCTCGGCGCCTGCGCCGGTGGCAAACATTAGCGGGATGAGGCCTGCAATCATCGCGGCAGTGGTCATCAAGATCGGACGCAGACGAATCTTGGCCGCTTCTTTCACTGCGTCCATTCGGCTGGCTTGATGATGCAGTTGCTGCTCTTTGGCGACCTCACAGATCAGAATACCGTGTTTAGTAATCAGACCTATCAAGGTTATCAACCCGACTTGTGAGTAGATGTTCATTGATGACAGCCCCCACGCGAGAGCAATTAAGGCACCACAAATCGCAAGTGGCACAGAGACCAAGATCACCAGTGGGTCGAGCAAGGATTCAAACTGAATCGCCAGTACCAGATAAATGATCGCTAAGGCGAACAAGAAGGTGGCATACAGCGCGCTGCCTTCTGTCACGTATTGGCGAGACTCACCGAGGTAATCGTGCTGATAGCCTTTAGGCAACTCTGCTGCCTTGCTCTCGAACCAATCCACTGCGGTACCCATGGTGACACCGGGCGCAGATACCGCACTGATGGTCGCAGCGTTTAGCTGATTAAAGTGCGGCAGTGAGCGAGGTTCCGCGGTGACTTCAATGTCAATCAGCGAGCCCAGCGGAATGGAATCACCGTTGGCCGCACGCACGTAGTAGTTCTCGATCGATTCAGGGTTGAGGCGATACTTACGCTCCACTTGCGGGATCACTTCGTACGAGCGGCCATCAAAGTCGATACGATTGACGTAGCCATCGGCCATCATGGTGCCAATGGTGGCGCCAATATCACGCATGGTCACGCCATATGACCCAGCTTTGTCTTTATCAATGCTGATGTTCATGGTGGCCGAATCAAAGTTGAGGTTCAGCTCCGAATAGACGAAATTCGGGCTAGATTGTACCTCGGACATAATATCGGCGGTCACTTGGTAGAGACTTTCGAAATTATTCGGGGTGGTCACCACAAACTGGATCGGCAAGCCGGAGGAGGCACCGGGCAGTTCTGGCATTTCAAAGGTAGTGACCTTCATACCCGGAATGTCTTTCACTTCGTCAGCCATGCGTTTTACCACTTCGGACTGACTGGCTTCCCGCTCACTCCAAGGCACCAGTGAGGCGATACCAAAGGCTTGATTCGACTTCGGCACCCCTGAAAAGACCTGAGAAAAGGCCACCTCTGGTTGTTCGTCGAGCTTTTGGTTCACTTCCGCCATGCTGTTTTGGATGTAATCCAGGTTAGCCGTCGAGGGCGCCGTCCCCATCATTACCACCACGCCTTTATCTTCCGATGGCGCCAGCTCACTGGGGATAAAGTTAAATAGCACAGGCAAAGAAGCAAAGACGATCACCGCAAAGGACACCACCACAGGACGGCGTTGCATCACCTTACTGAGGATGCGCGCATATTTGTCGGTCATGCCATCCAAGAAGCGGTGCACGGCAAGCTCAAAGCGACTTGGCTTGGCGTTAGCTTTCAGCATGGTTGAACACATCACTGGTGAGAGTGTCAACGCGACAATCCCGGAGACAAACACCGCCCCGGCAAGGGTTAACGCAAACTCCTTAAACAGCGAGCCGGTGATCCCGCCCATCATGGCGATAGGGGCATACACCGCCGCCAATGTTAGTGTCATGGAGATAACCGGCACGGCAATTTCCCGTGTACCAATAATGGCCGCGCGGAAAGGGGACTCTCCCAGCTTGATATGGCGGTCGATGTTTTCCAATACCACGATGGCATCGTCGACCACCAAGCCGATAGCCAGCACCATCGCCAGCAGGGTCATCAAGTTGAGCGAGAAGCCAATCATTTCCATCACCAGCGCCACACCAATCAGAGACAGTGGGATGGTAATAATGGGGATAATCACCGCACGGAACGAGCCCAAGAACAGGGTGATCACCACTAATACGATCAGCGCCGCTTCAATGATGGTTTTGATGACCTCATTGATGGACTCATTGATTGCATTGGATGAGTCATACAGCACATTCATCTCGATATTGCTTGGCATGTTGCGCTCAACTTCCGGCAACATATCCATGACGTCAGCGGCAATATTGATGGGGTTAGCCGACGGGGTGGCATTGATCGCGGCGACAACCGCTTCAGAGCCATTGGCCAGTGCACGTACCCGATCATGGCTTTTCTCGAGTGAGACCTTAGCGATGTCTCCGAGGCGTACGACGCGGCCATCTTGGGTATCCACCACCAAATTACGCAGCTCTTCGGGCGTGGACACCTGGGTGTCGGCGCTACCGTTATAGATCATAAAGGTACCAATCGCCTGACCAGTGGCTGACTGGTAGTTGTTGGCATCGAGCACGGACATCACGTCGGTGGCCGCTAATTTAAACGCCGCCATTTTCTCAGGATCGAGCCACACGCGAAGGCCATACTTCACCCCGCCGTAAAGGTCGATTTTGGAGACACCATCCACGGTAAATAGCTGAGGCTTGACCACGCGATCGAGGTAGTCAGTGATCTGACTGGAGTCGAGTTCGGGCGAGGTAAAGCCAATATACATGACAGCGGTGGTGGAACCGGTCGACATGGATACCGATGGATCTTCCGCCTCGGCAGGAAGCTGAGCACGCACCGAGTTTACCTTGGCAAGAATATCGGCCAAGGCGGCGTTAGGGTCGGTATTGAGCTTCATGTTGACCGTAATGGTCGAGGAGCCAAGTACCGACTCTGAGGTCATAAAATCAATATTATCAGCTTGGGCCACGGCTTGTTCGAGTGGCGTCGTGATGAAGCCCTGAATCAAGTCGGCACTGGCGCCATAATAGCTGGTTGTGATGGTGACCACGGTATTGGTCATCTCCGGGTATTCCCTGACTTGCATCTTAAATAAAGATTGCAGGCCGAGCAGCGCAATCAGAATACTGATTGACGCGGCTAGCACGGGGCGCCGGATAAAAATATCAGTAAAGCGCATCACATCCTCGTCTTACAATTGAGGTAATTGTTCTGGTGGTGTGAGAGCGTCGTTTTCGACGATTTTCACTTTGGAGCCATTGCTTAACCGCACTTGGCCGGAGGTAACGACCTGATCGCCAGGTTGCAGACCTTCGATAACACGCGCTTGATGGCCACGACGTTCACCGACCTTGAGTACTTGCTGATAAGCGCGTTTTTCTCCTTCCTCTTCGCGGATGACGTAGACGCTTTCTCCGTACAAATTGAAGTTAATCGCGGTTTGATCAATCACGATTTGCTCTTCAATGGTCGGTAAGACGATATCGGCGCGGGCAAACATCCCTGAGCGCAACTGGCCGTCGTTGTTGGGGATATTGGCTTCCACTTTAATCAGGCCGCTCTGGCTGTTGACTGCAGGCTCAATGGCACTGATAGAGCCGATAAATTCCTTTTCAGGATACGCGTCGACAGTAATGCGTAACGGCTGGCTTAAACGGATTTTGGAAATATCCGTTTGTGGCACGGTAAAGCGCAGCTTCATCACCGAGGTGTCCTCGAGGCGAGCAATGTCCGTACCGGGTTGTAAGTATTCACCTAAGAAAACATCACGCAAACCAATCACACCATCGAAGGGAGCTTGGATATTACGACGGGCAATGGTGGCTTTCAGCGCATTGATGTCAGCTTGAAGCGAGCGATAATTGGCCTCGGCTTCATCCAGCGCTTCTTTAGAGATAGAGCCTTTAGCAAACAGGCCTTGGTAGCGTTTAAACTTGGCTTCCGCCGCCGGTAGACGCGCTTGGGTGCTGGCTAAATTGGCTTTTTCAACACTCGAGTCGAGCTCGACCAGGTTTTGTCCACGCTCAACGGTTTGGCCAGACTCAAAATTAATCACATCGACGACACCGGCAATTTGGGTGGTTAAGGTGATCCCTTGGTTAGGCTCAATAAACCCAATGGCGTCAAGCGTTGGTGTCCAAGGCTCAGCCTCAACCGTCACCGCGGTGACTGGGTGGGTGGGCTCTGGCATGTTTGCCATATACTCTGCAACTTTTTGCTGCTTGAACAGGTTAAAGCCAATCACACTGCCAAACAGCAGCAGCGCGAGGATAACCATAAAGAAAAACCATTTTTTCATCGAAGTAAGCTCCGAACGTCGTTAGTGAAGAGAAATTGCATCCCAGCAAGCGTGGATCGCATCTGCGATAGCATGACTGTCCAGGGTTATAACACCCCGAACCTGTTTGCGAGCTAAACAAAAAGCGGGTTCGAGTCCCAAGGTGATTAACACCTCATCATCGAGGGGCTTGAGCACGCCTTGTTGCTTACCTTCTTGAAAGACCAGATAAAGATCGGAGAAGGCTTCTCGCTCTTGCTGAGTATGAGACTGATCATCGCGCGGCAGGGCATCAAACTGGTCACGAGACAATAAAAGATGATCGCGTTGTAGCATCATGGTCCACGTATTGCGCCACAAGCGTTCAAACTGACATTTGAGTGTCGGTTCATCCTTGACCCCTTGCTGGATATGGGTTGCACATTGCATCATCAGGTGCGAAGACAGTTGGCGAAGCAAGTCATCCTTATCTTTGAAGTAGCGATAAATGGTCCCTGTTGCGACCTGTGCTTGTATCGCCACTTGTTGCATTGAGACTTTGTCGAGCCCAACCGTCGCGATTAATTGCTCGGTCGCGGCAAAGATTTGTGTACGTTTGTCCATGAATAATGCACCAAGCAATGAGTGAACGTTCATTCATTTTAGAGCGTTTTTCGCGCAAATGACAAGCATAAAGTGTAGCAAGCAAAATGCACTCTGCTGCGGTGAGATAGACATCAGTCGGATTCGCTCTACAATGCTCATTCAGCCACTGATGAGGTGTTGTCACCATGAAACTTAACCCCGCGCAATCCGATGCCGTCCGACATATCTCTGGACCTTGCCTAGTTTTGGCCGGAGCAGGATCGGGCAAAACACGGGTGATTACGCACAAAATCGCCTATTTGGTTCAGCAGTGCGGCTATAAAGCACGTCATATCGCCGCGGTCACCTTTACCAACAAAGCGGCACGCGAGATGAAAGAGCGGGTAGCACAAGGTTTAGGCAAGCAAGAGTCGCGTGGTTTGATGGTGTCGACCTTTCATACCTTGGGCCTCAATATCATTCGTCGCGAGTACAAAACCTTGGGGCTCAAGGCGGGCTTTTCGCTATTTGACGATCAAGACCAATTAGCTTTGTTAAAAGCCCTGACCGAACAAGAGTTGGACAACGACAAAGATTTGCTACGGCAGTTGGTGCATACCATTTCCAATTGGAAAAATGCCATGTTGGGGCCGGATGAAGCACTGGCTCAGGCGCAAGACGAGCGTGATCAACTGTTTGCCACCTGCTATGCGCGCTACCAAAAACAAATGCGTGCGTATAATGCGCTGGATTTTGATGATCTCATTTTGATGCCAGTCGCGCTGCTTAGCCAAAACCAAGCCGTACGTGAGCGCTGGCAAGCGCGCATTCGTTATTTATTGGTCGATGAATATCAAGATACCAATACCAGTCAATATCAGTTAGTGAAGCTGCTAGTGGGTGAGCGTGCACGCTTTACCGTGGTCGGGGATGACGATCAGTCGATTTACTCGTGGCGAGGGGCTCAGCCGAAAAACCTGGTGTATCTGCAGCAAGACTTTCCGCGTTTGCATGTGGTGAAACTGGAGCAAAACTACCGCTCAACCAGTCGCATTCTGCGCGCCGCGAATATCTTGATTGCCAATAACCCTCATGTATTCGAAAAGACCTTATTTTCTGCTTTGCCTGATGGCGACATGCTCAAAGTACTGACCGCTAACAATGAAGAACATGAGGCGGAGCGCGTGGTCGGCGAGCTGATAGGTCATCGTTTTTTGGGGCGCACCCAATACAAAGACTACGCCATCCTTTATCGCGGAAACCACCAATCACGCTTGATCGAAAAAGCGCTGATGCAAAACCGCATTCCTTACAAGATCTCCGGTGGCACCTCGTTTTTCTCACGTGCAGAAATCAAGGACATCATGGCCTATCTGCGCCTGCTCACTAACCCCGATGATGACAACGCGTTCTTGCGGGTGGTTAACACACCACGACGTGAAATTGGCCCAGTGACGCTAGAAAAGCTCGGTAGTTATGCCAACCAGCGGGGAAAGAGCTTGTTTGCGGCAAGCTTTGAGCTCGGGCTCAGCCAACATTTATCAGGACGTGGTTTGGCGTCGCTACAAGCGTTTACCCGCTGGGTGGTGGAATTATCCGATCAAGCCGAGCGAGGCGATACCGTGGCGGCGGTGAGGGCGCTTTTGCGTGACATTCACTACGAAGAGTGGCTGTACGAAAGCTCTTCAAGCCCCAAAGTCGCAGAAATGCGGATGAAAAACGTCTCACAGCTTTACAGTTGGATTGTCGCCGACTTAGAAGGTGATAACCCCGATCAGGTGGAACGAACGCTAAGAGAAGTGGTTCAGCGCCTTAC
This sequence comes from Salinivibrio sp. IB282, assembly GCF_001995685.1. Classification (NCBI taxonomy): domain Bacteria; kingdom Pseudomonadati; phylum Pseudomonadota; class Gammaproteobacteria; order Vibrionales; family Vibrionaceae; genus Salinivibrio; species Salinivibrio sp. IB282. The sequence goes on from NZ_MUET01000076.1 coordinate 9,512, forward strand.
ACTACGTGACATGATGGAGCGGGGCGAAGACGATGATGACGCAGACCAAGTCCAGTTGATGACCTTGCATGCCTCCAAAGGGCTCGAATTTCCTTATGTCTACCTGATTGGCATGGAAGAAGGCTTATTGCCGCATCAGTCGAGCATTGATGAAGACAATATCGATGAAGAGCGGCGTTTGGCTTATGTCGGACTGACGCGTGCGCAAAAGGCGTTGACCTTTGTAGTGTGTAAAGAGCGGCGTCAATTTGGTGAAGTGATTAAGCCACAGCAGAGCCGCTTCTTAGATGAATTGCCATTTGACGATGTCGAATGGGAATCGCAAAAAAAACCGGTATCTCAAGAAGAGCGAATGGAAAAAGGGCAAGCCGCGATCGCCAACCTAAAAGCCATGCTGGATAAAAACAAATAACGCCGCAAGGGCGGCGTTATTGTCACACTGGCTGCGCGGCGGTATTAAAGTGCGTCGAGCATGTGCTCGATGGCCGCCACAATTTCATCATCCGAGCAATCCATACACGTCCCTTTAGCCGGCATGCCATTAAAGCCGTTGATGGCATGTTTGGTGAGGGTCTCCATGCCTTTATCGACACGTGGCCCCCAAGCGGCGGCATCGCCTGTTTTGGGCGCGCCGGCTGCGCCTGTGCCGTGACAGGCGGTGCAGTAGGTATTGTAGACCTGCTCGCCGCTGCGTGGGCCACTTGGCTCTGCGGCGGCGGTTTGCGTTGGCGCTTCGCCGTCAATATACACATCACCAACCGGGGCAATGCGTTCGGCGATGGCGGCTTTTTTTTGCTCAGACACTTCTAGCGCTTGCGCAGCAGAAGCAAATAACAGGGCCGCCACAGTGGCAACCATAATTTGACCTAGACTTTTTCCCTTTGCGCTCACAATGACACTCCCACATTACTGGTGGCTTAACGCCTTTTTTATCTTATTTGCCGCCAACCTAAGGGGGTGAATCAATCAAGGGTGATTCGGTTGCGGCCTGTCAGTCTCGTCTTAACGGATTTGCCAACGTTGCTGGGTTAACTCCGTGTAAAGATTAGGTGATTATAGCGCTTTAGATTGTTACGTTAAACCGTTATAGTAGAGACCTTACTGACGTTTTCTACGCAATTTGTTGAAAAAGAGACCAGTCAGTAAAAAAATTAAAAAAAGTGCTAGACGGCTGGTGGTGATATCCGTAATATTCGTCACCGCCAACGGGGCAAGCGCCCGTAGCTCAGTTGGATAGAGTGTTGGCCTCCGAAGCCAAAGGTCACAGGTTCAAATCCTGTCGGGCGCGCCATTCCGGGGATAAAGGAAATTGGCAAAAAATCAGTGGTGGCTGTAGCTCAGTTGGTAGAGCCCTGGATTGTGATTCCAGTTGTCGCGGGTTCAAGTCCCGTCAGCCACCCCATTATTTTCGCTAACAGCGAATATGTCGGTGAATAGCGCAGTTTGGTAGCGCATCTGGTTTGGGACCAGAGGGTCGGGGGTTCGAATCCCTCTTCACCGACCACTATTACAAACCCTAGCCTAACGGCTGGGTTTTTTTTGTTTATGCCTGTTTGTTGGAGATCGAGGGTCGGGGGCTGGAAGCCGGCCCAACGGAAGCCCGGTCGCGCGGTAGGCCGCCCCATCGAAGCCCTCTTCACCGACCACTATTACGAACCCTAGCCTAACGGCTGGGGTTTTTTCGTTTCACCCACCCCCCTCTGGACATTTCTCTCCCCCCTCAAATTGTCACTGTTGTTGGGCGGTTTTATATCGCTTTGCCGAGTACGTGTTGGTGAGCCTTTTCCCTACGCGGCGACCTTGAGAGAGGATAAAATGCAGAAATTAGAGATCTATCAAGATTCTGATAGATAAAAAGTCACCAATTAGCAATAAAAACCACACCTTTTGATGTGACTGCTATACCTGTTGATTAGTGGTTTAAAAACCTACCTTTAATTGACTAGCTAATTATTTAAGTTGTTAATTGCTTCTTTTTTGGAGTTTATCGCTATCATTGTTACGCGCTGTTAAATAACTTTGCTTTATTC
>NZ_MUET01000077.1:0-11391 GCF_001995685.1 Salinivibrio sp. IB282
CAAAAGTGATGCTGAACTCCGAAAAGGCTTTCGCGAATTCTCACGCGCGCTCAATCAAGCAACCACGGTAGCGGCCAAAAAAGCCACCCAATACATTTACGACAAAGCCTGTTATCAAAAAGATACCCGTTCGTCAGATTCTATTCAGATGATACCCATGCGGCCCATTGTCTTGGGTGGTGATGATATTACCTTACTTTGCCGTGCCAACTTGGCCCTTGAGTTCAGCACGCGCTTTTGTAAAAAATTTATGGAAGCATCCGAGGCGGCACTGAGTGACTTATTTGATGACCTCGGCTTCCCAAAAGAGTATGAACGTTATTTAACCGCCAGTGGCGGTATTCTCTACCAAAAAGCCAGTCATCCATTTACCCATTCTCACCAGCTGGTTGAGGCATTGTGTGCGCAAGCCAAAAAACGCACAAAATCAGTCGTTAATGAGGGCGCGATTGGCCCAGCCGCACTGGCCTTTCATCGCCAATCCGAAAGCACCAATGACAGTTTCGACATCCTCGTCGATCGCACATTAGTACTTGGTAATGGGATGCAAATGGGTCAAACGGCGTATTTTGTTGAGTCACTGAAACAGACACACACGAGCCTAGAGCGATCACCATTTGATCTGAACAAACTAAAACAGTTAGTTGCTGATTCATCATCCGCTGATCAAAACGGCATCACTACCCCGCCCGTTTCAATGGCAAGATGGCGACAAATGGCGACCGCGATTGCTCAAGGCGATATCGCCGAAGCCAAAATCATTTATCGTCGCGGCTTAAGTTTGGCGACAGAGAATCAAACGCAAGCGCTGGAGACCTTACTCGATGATCTCACCCCCGATGGTTATCAACGCCGCAACTGGTACTGGGTTAATCAGCAAACAGATGAGAAATACTGCCTCATTAATGATCTGCTGGTATTGCACCACTTTGCCGAGCCGGTGAAAGAAAACACGCACACAGGCGACAAGGAGACCACCCATGGATAGTTATCGACTCATCGTTGATTTACACAGCGACTGGCATGTGGGGAGCGGGCAAGAAGCCGGAGCATACGCTGATGCACTATGTCTAAAAGATAGCGCCGGATTGCCTTACCTACCCGGCAAGTCGATAAAAGGTCTCTTAAAAGAGGCGTTTCAACTCGCCACCGACAATCAATGGTTCAGCCAAGACCTTGTGCCACTTTTATTTGGTCGTGAAGGGCGTGATGGTGTGAGCGAGCAAGGTATGCTGCAAATATCCAGTGGCCAGCTTTCGGCACAAGAAAGCCGTTATCTTATTGATAACCAGGCCACTAAATATCTCTATCGCGTGCACCAATTTACCGCTATCGACCAAGAAACAGGCACCGCCAAACCATCAAGTTTAAGAAGCATGGAAGTCGCGGTACCCATGCAACTCATTGTCCAAGTCAGCCTCAATACGCAGCACCCGCATTATTACACCCAGATCGACGGACAAGCCATCCATCAAGGGTTCGCGACTTGGTTAGCTCAGGCCATCACCTTAATCACGGCCTTAGGTGGCAAGCGGCATCGAGGGTTAGKAAAAGTGACAGTATCATTGGAGGAGGCATAGTCCATGCGTATCTATTATTCACTCACCACGGTTGACCCTATCGTGATGAGCCAAACCACTGCCACAACCCATAACCACGACAGCTTGGATTATATCCCTGGCAGTGCCATCCTGGGTGCCATCGCCGCCAAGCTTTATCCGTCGCTTAATGAAGCAGAGTCATGGGACATGTTTCATACTGGCTCGGTCAAGTTTGGGCCTTGTTTTCCAGTTGCCGATCATCAGTTAGCGCTTCCTATCCCAGCAAGTTGGCACTACAAAAAAAATCAAACCCCGTTCGCGAAAGATCAGCTCAATAAAACCAAGATAGATAATCAAGCCAGTCAGCACTTCCAACGCGCCGCCAACACACAATACAAGCAGTGTCGCAGCGGCTATATTACTGCATCGGGTAAAATCGGTGAGGTAGCGAAAGGTATCAGCACCAAAACAGCCATTGAGCGCAAAACGGGCAAAGCCAAAGATCAAACCCTCTACACCTATGCATTTATCGAGGCTAAACAAACCTTTGTTGGCTGGGTTGAGTCCGATAACCAAGCGTACTTGTCAGCGATCCGTGAGCAGTTGCAAACCCCATTAACTCTGGGTCGTTCGCGTAACACTGAATTCGGCCGCGTCGAGATCACACTGATTGATCCCCCTGCTCAACCCGAGCCGACAATAGATACACAGCAGCTGACGGTGTGGTGTTTAAGTGATTGCCAATGCATTGATGGGCGGGGTCTCCCCACGTACGTGCCCGCTCTTGAACAACTGGCTCCACACGCCAAGGGCAAACTTAACCCGTCAAAAAGCTTTATCCGCGCTGGCAGCGTGACGCGTTTTAACCAAAAACGGCAAGGTTACGACTCCGAGCAATGCGTGATCAATAAAGGATCGGTGCTGGTTTATGACTTAGAGACCCCGCTATCGCAGCAAGACTTGCTGGACCTACAGCAGCAGGGACTAGGCATCAATCAACACCAAGGGCTGGGTTGGATCATGATCAATCCGGCTTGGGCCACCCAAGCCACATTGGCTGATGATGACCTCTACCAGCGGTTTACTGTGCCGACAAAAACACAGCAACCATCCGAGGCACAGCCACACTCGGCGCTAACCCAGTGGGTGGCAAGCCAGATCGCGCACGACGAACGTGCCAACGATTCAGAAAGAGCGCGTTAACTTGTTAATCAAACAGATCGGACAAGCCTACGATAAGGCCCGCCAGTACCATAATATTATCCCTCGCTACGCCGCCGGCTCCTCGTCGACTCAATGGCGACGGATTCATGAAGAATTAAAAAACAACAATCCAGACTGGCGCAAAGCGCTTTTTGATAGCAGCACGGACATCTGTAAGGCTGACAATGACGAATTCGGCTGGGGCATCACCTGGAGTGACGGGGATAAACCCATCACATTTGCAGCTTGGCTTAAGCAAGTGCTGGCCGATCACGATGCCGCCACGGTATTGATGCTTGTCAGCCAGATCACTCGCTATGACTTCTCGCGCTACACAAGCCTAAAACAAGCCAGTCAACAAATCGACTTTAGTCTCATTACCCACGCGCACGATTCGGAGGTTAAACAATGAGCCATATCTATGTCACTAAGCTCATACTCGAAACCCAAAGCCCGATGGCGATCAATTCAGGTCACAGAGAAGAAGGGTTTGATACCCAACTTGCGCGCGAGGCAAATGGCTTGCCGTATATCCCGGCGAGTGCGATTGCCGGTGTTTGGCGCCATCTCGCCCACCAACGACTCGCCGACGACGGACTTCCATTAGCGTCATGGTTTGGCACCRCAGAGCGCGCGTCGCGCCTGACCATTTCTCACGGCATTGTTCACGATAGCCAAAATCGCCCGGTGTCACCGCTTATGCCTGCACAAGACATCGCCAACGATCCCATTCTTAGTCGCTTGGCACTGGCGAGCCCGCACCACCGTGAGCGCGTCGCGGTAAACGATCGAGGCGCGGCAAAAGAAACCGGAAAGTTTGACCAAATCCTCGTGCCCAAAGGCGTGCGTTTTAGTGTCACCCTGCAATGGCACAGTGACGACATGAGCGAACACGATCAACAACAGTGGCAGGCACTGCTAGCATTGTGGGCCGATCGCCACTTCACATTAGGCGCCAGCAGCCGCAATGGTCTTGGGCAAATCAAGGTGATCGCCTGTGAGCAAACATCGTTTGATTTAATGCAAGGCCCGAGTGCCGGCCAGGCATTACAACAGTTTTTGCATAGTGAGAATACCAGCACACAGCTGCTTACGCCTGCAGACGATCGCCATCAAAGACGCCTCGCCTCACTGCCATTACAAGCCGGCGACAACTGGCGTTGTGGTTCTGGAACCACGCGGCTCGGCGATCACGACATCGGCAATGACATTGGGATCAAAACATACAGTGAACCCGAGATTCATTGGCAAGCCAACGACGGCGCATTCTCCGAGCCACGGCCGATTTTATGTGGCAGCAGCATCAAAGGCATTCTCGCCCACCGTCTGGCCTATCACCTGCGTCGCCATCAGGCCGATTGGGCTGAGGATCGCGACACTATGACTCACGCCGAATGGCAAGTGCGCCCAGATGCGTTGTCATCACTGTTTGGCGCCGCCACCAGTTCACAAGGGGAAGGCATTGCCGGCCACCTCTTTATTGACGATGCCGACGTGACGGATTACCGCACTACAGTACGCACCCATAACCGGATCGACCGCTTTACTGGCGGGGTGCAACAAGGCGGCTTATTCAGCGAAGAATTACTGTATCAGCCTAAATTTACCCTCAATATTTGGGTGAACCAAAACACACGCCTCTCCTCGACGCTGCAAGCCGCCTTGGCCGATACCATCGAGGATTTGCGCCAAGGGTTATTACCCATGGGCGCCGGCAGTGGCCGCGGCACGAGCTTGGTGATGCCGCAAACAGGTGCTGAATGGATCGTGAACTGGTCAGCATTAGAGACAGAAAACCTAGAGACGGAGCGCGCGCAATGAGTTTATCCCCTTATCACACACTCCAGCATCAATCCGACGTTGATAACACAAAGCTCGGCGTCAGCTTACCGCCTTTGCATGCAGGCGTATTGCAACTCACACAAAGCATGCTCAGTTTTGATGATGTTTGCTCTCAAATTCACACTTTTGCGCCCCAACAAGGCTGGGTGATGTACAGAGATAGCGTTGCCTCATCCGTACAGATACCCGCGCGAGACGATCTTATCGAAGCCGAATATTGCCACGGCAACGATAGCCTACAAATTCAATTGGTGGGTCCCAATCGCTACAGCGTGTGYGCGATGACCCACCAAGCCTGTGATAGCTCTCACGCAGCCGATATGGCTTACCAACACGTTTCACTGATTGGTGATGTCCGACTCGGCAATCACCAATACGTACAATATCGTCTTTGGTACCAGCAACAAACCGACCAAGTGCAACAAGGTCGCTGGATCCCCCTTGCTCAGCAATTTATGGGCTTTGCCCCAAAAGAGGAGAAATAATATGAATGTAGTTCATGCGCCTTATCATTTTGCTCCCCTCTCTCGCTGGGTTTACATGCCGGAGTGGGCGCATTTGGTCAGTCATGATGTGCCCTTTAAAGACGGCTACTCAGGGGTTATTCATTACACCCTCTCGAATCGCACTGCCCTGTGTGTAGGCGGCCAACAAACCGCAGACAAGCCCGCCAAAGTAAAATGGCAGCGAGATCCCGAAGGCAACCCCGTTATTCCAAGCTCCAGCCTTAAAGGTATGCTGCGCAACCACCTCGACATCGCCACCTTTGCTAAAATGCGCCAAGTTGACGATCAACACCTTACATATCGTGATGCCTCTCGTAAAAAAGTTCATTACCCACAGTCAATCAAGCAGACAGTAAAGAGCGCCCAGCCGCTGAGTGAATCAGACGCTATTTTTGATCTGCCAGAATTGCTATTCGGCACCTTGCGTGAACAGGGCTTTTCGCTCAAAAGTCGCGTTTACTTTGCTGATGCCACCTGCAGCCTCAATCAGGGCTTTAGCCACTCTAATCCAGTCATTCTTGGCGCGCCAAAAGCCAGCTTTCTCCCCAATTATATTGAGCAACATACGGGGGAAAACCCCACAACCCGTACCCTTACTCATTACCAAAAAGAAGCCATCCCCAAGGGATGGAAGCGCTACCCCACGCAAGCCCAATTTAACGATAACAGCTTACCCGACAACCTGAAGGAAAAGCGTGATGTCCAATCGCAGTTAGAGCTGCTGGCACCGGATAGTCAATTTGCCGGCAAGATTGTCTTTCATAACCTAAAAAGACAAGAAATCGGCGCGCTATTATGGGCACTGCAATTTAAAGATCCAGAGGGCAAGGTTTTTTATCATAGCTTGGGTCATGGTAAGCCCCTTGGCGCTGGGGCGGTCTCATTCAGTGACTGCACCCTTGATGCCCGGCCCAACCAAACAGACGACGGTGATCCACTCACCATCGAGCAAGCGGTTGACGAATTTGTGGCGCACATGAATCACGTCTATCAAGCGAGTCACGAAGGCGAGAACAACTGGCAACACAGCCCACAAGTCCGTCATCTGTTTGCGTTTGGTGATCTGGCGGATAACCAAGAAAAAAACCTCACCTATATGCCGCTTGAGTCCAAAGATGCCGCTGGCATGAGCTATCAGCAAGCGCTGCAAGGTCGCAGCAAAGATGTGTTGCCCGATTGGTATCACAGTGGCACCCATCTACCCAGGAAAAGTGACCAGCCCAAACCCGCGCCCGGTGACTACAAAAATTTTGGTCAAGGGCGACTGGCGGATTTGGTCAGCCAACTCCCGCTGACTGACCGCGAGCAACAACTTTGGGCGACAGCCGACGAACAAGCCGAGGCCGAGCGCAAAGCGAGTGCGTTTGCCCAGCTTTCACCGCTGGAACAACAGTTTATGCAACTCGAGCACGACTTAGCTTTGCCTGAAGTCCGCGCCTCTCAAGACAGACGGCGAGACTATGTGCAAGCCATGGACGAGCTGCTCGATGCCTGCTTAGCCGATCCCACTCACTATGACTTTGTTCCCACGCTGCTCGCGCTTTGTCGAGACACCTCCCAGTCTGCTTATTTGGATCTGGCAAAGAATAAAAAGAACAAACCCAAATTGGCCGCACGCAAGCAGAAACTGGCAGACGTAGAAGCAAAATACAAGTGAGAACAACCATGATAACACCGGCATGGGCAGCGCTAACCGAGACGTTTTCCCTGTTAAAACTGAACATTACCATTCAGCTTCAAGAGGATTCGGTGCTGCCAGCTTTTAAAGGCTCGATGCTACACGGATGGTTTGGGCATGCGCTCAAACGTGCCGACGAGCATGCCTTTTTTGTCTGTTACGGCAACCATGATAACCAACAACCCAAACCTTATATTATTTGCCCCAATGAGGATCACAAAACCCATTGGCGCAAAGGGGAGTTGTATCACTTTGACATCACCCTGTTTGGCCATGCCACACAATTGGTGGATGCCCTGTTTAAAGCATTAAAATATGGCGAATCCTTGGGAATGGGGCCACAGCGTACCCCGTTTCGTGTGTTAAGCGTGGCATCCATGACCCCCACCGGGCTGCGTTCGGGGGTCGTTCCCCTGTCGTTGGCCGACTGGCTGGCGGTGGCGCCAGTCAGTCAATTCGACACTGCGGAAAAAGAGCTGGCCATCAACTGCTTAACCCCCACACGCTTAAAGCGAAACGGCAAGGTATGCCATCAATCGCTGCCTGATCTGGGGGAGTGGGTGCAGCAGATCTTACGCCGCTTGGTACTACTAAGTCGGTTCTGGGTAAACGACGACCAACGCCTATTTGATGCCCTTTACCAAAACCAACCGCGCATTGGCCCGCACCAAGTGAGCAGCGATTGTTACTTTGAAGACTGGCAACGCTTTTCGCACAAAAATAAGGAATTTCTTCCGTTTGGCGGCCTTAAAGGTCAAGTGAGTTTTTGCGGCGACATTGCCCACGTGATCCCGCTGTTAACCCTCGGCCAAGCCTTACATATCGGTGGCAAAACCACGTTTGGTTTAGGCAAATACCAATTAATTGCCTAACCGAGCGAATGACCAATTGGTGATGGCCGTCATCACAACGGCGCGCCATCCATAATGGCCAACACGCCCCGCGATTTAACAAGGAATGACAATGAATAAAGACTACGTTTTACTCGCCGTTGCAGGCATGACACCACAAATTATTACCGAGACCCTATACGGCATTTATCAAAAAACCCCGGAAAAGCTCCCACGCCGCGTGAAGGTGATCACTTCTCAAGCGGGGGAGGAGCGACTTATTAAGAACTTACTCGGCGATGATAGCCCGCTGAAGCAGCTGATCGCCGATTATAACCTGCCGGATATTGCGTTTTCTCAGCAAGACATTTTGGTTCCAAAGGATCGAAACGGACAGCCGCTGAATGACGTGCAAAGTGAAGAGGATCAAGCGATCATCACAGACTTTATTACCGAGCAAGTGCGGCAACTTAGCCAGCAACCGGATATTGCCATTCATGCCTCATTGGCCGGCGGACGTAAAACCATGGGCTTTGCCTTGGGATATGCCATGAGCTTATTTGGGCGCCCATGTGACTGCCTTAGCCATGTACTCGTCAATGAGCCGTACGAAACGATCCCCGATTTTTATTACCCGACCCCTTACACCGTGATGCGCGCGGATCGAAGCAAATCGACCCGTTACGATTTGAGCCAAGCCAAGGTGATGCTCGCCAACATTCCCCTAGTCATGATGCGCGAAGAAATGCCGCAAGATTTAATTAAGCGTGATGATCTCAGTTACACCGAAACGGTAAACCGAATCAACCAAGCCAATGCCATCACCCAAGAACAAGCCAGCGTGGTGCTGGACTATTCAACCATGACTATTTTTTGTGATGGCCTCCCTATTCCCCTGCAACCGATCAACTTTGCCTTCTATAGCTGGATGGCGAAAGAAAGCCGCGAATTTCCTGGCGAAGGGATCGAGCCGGCCTCTGACGACATGTCCGCCCGCGAGCTTGATACGCGCTTAGCGCACCTTATCCATGCGGCCACGTCCTTTGATAGTGTCGCATTGCCAAGCGATCGCGACGATTGGGATCTGGTGAGATGGGTAGAGCTCGCCGAAGAAACCGCGGAGGAAATCGTAAAATATGACACGGATTCGGGCGTAGCCCGCAAGCGTTGGTTGTTCCAAGGCGATGGAAAAGATACAGACATTCTGTTCAACAAAGAGTTAGAGCGACCGCTTGATGAGCTGAGAAAACGGCACAAAAATTTATGGAATCGCTTGTTAAAAGAGACCAACAAGCAAATCACCGATAAGCTGGGTAAGAAATTAGGCCAGTACTATACCATCAATAATGTGCACAAGCGGAAAGTCAACAGAGCGGGTTATGTGTATAAAGGCCTAACGATTGCGCCTGACAATATTCAGTATAAAAACGCGACCCGTTAGACGACTTAGCCGACGGGAACACGCAAAAGGCCACATGGTTTACCATGTGGCCTTTTTTATCGCTAACGATCCTCGCGCCTAGGATTCTAGGACCTAGGCACTACCTATCAATCCCTTTAGTCAGGGCATGGTCCGTGAGGACTTGCAGTGTCATTGATTGATGTGATCAAAAAAGCGTCTTAATCCCTTTCGTCAGGGCATGGTCCGTGAGGACATAAGTCCATTGATGAGCGATTTGCGGAAGCGGCCGTCTTAATCCCTTTAGTCAGGGCGTGACATAAAGATCCTAGGGCCTAGGAATCTAGGTCCTAGGCCCTACCTATCAATCCCTTTCGTCAGGGCGTGGTCCGTGAGGACATATGATTGACGGTGTACGCTCTGGCGGCTCAGCGTCTTAATCCCTTTAGTCAGGGCTTGGTCCGTGAGGACGTGCAGTTAATCAGCATTACATCATAGAATGTGAGTCTTAATCCCTTTAGTCAGGGCGTGGTCCGTGAGGACCCAAAGCTGACGGGCGGTTTGAATTTCTCGGCGGTGTCTTAATCCCTTTAGTCAGGGCGTGGTCCGTGAGGACAAGATCGGGTGTGGGTACAGTTGAACGGGACAGAGTCTTAATCCCTTTGGTCAGGGCGTGGTCCATGAGGACCTGGGTGTTGGCGGCTTTGTTCGTGGACTGTTTTAGTCTTAATCCCTTTGGTCAGGGCGTGGTCCATGAGGACCCTAAGCGTCCGAATAAGACTAAGACGGCGATTAGTGTCTTAATCCCTTTGGTCAGGGCGTGCTCCATGAGGACGGTGTGTTGAATTAGTAGTATAATTATCCGAAATAGTCTTAATCCCTTTGGTCAGGGCGTGGTCCATGAGGACAATTTCTATTTATAACTGATTGTTTTTTCCTTTGCAAGTCGCAAAATAAACAGGCGTTTTAAACAGTGGATAACTTTTAAAATCAAGCAATTCCCATGCCGTGTTATTGAACGAACCGAGTTAAGCGGGGATCATCATGGGCAATCACCAGGTCAGTGGGCGGCATCAGATGAAAGCTGCCCGCGGTGGGATTAAACGGAATACACAATAGCTTATCTTCATCACTGTCAAGCAAGTCAATAAGCTCCTGACAAGCCTGTGCTTTTTCCGCTTTATTGAGCGCAAAGACAAACACGGACTTTTGTAACGGCCAACCGTTCTGGCTGCAATATTGATAAATACGCCGTAGCCGCTTGGGATGGCTCACATCGTAGCTGATTAGCCATAGGGGTTTATCCATAAATTACGCCCTCTCCATAGCATAACGACAAAGACGCGCCAACCGACGTAATGCTGGACGCCGCTTTTTTTGCCACGCAAACCACTTGGGGTAAAATTGTTGTTGCCCTTCTCGCGTTAACCGACAACCCGCCGCCGTGGATGAAAAATGCGCGTGCGTGAAGGTACCCGCCAGCCACTGGGTGATCACCCATAATTCGAGTTCCGCACGTGTGATCTCTTTCACATCTAACACCAAACTGGCGCGGCGATAGCCAGTTGCATGATGCAAACCGATGGCTAAGTCAAACCCCTCGGCCAGTAACGCCGGCGCTAACGCCTGATCTTCTAGCGTGGCAGTCAGCGATAATAAAGCATTAATCGGATCGTTGGGCGGCTGTCGCTCTCGGCCTTTAAAACCGTCATGATAAAACGCCACTGCCCATTGGCGCCAATATTGATGGCTTAGCTGTGCCTCTTGCAACATGGGGTGGCCTTGGGTGTGAGTCAAGGCAGGCAGCTGGACACAGCCCAGCTTGGCTAACACACGATTTTGCCCCGCTCGCCGCGCATCAAGCAGGGCACGGACCAGCTTGGCACGCCTGGCTGGCTCGCAGACGGCTTGATATTGGCGAATACGCACATTATTGGGCGCAGCGTGGGAGTTAAACAGGCTCACACAGTGTTTACGGCCAATCACCACCAACTCTTTGCCTGCGCCTGCTAACGCCAGCTGTAAGTCAGTACTTAGCGTGATCCCTGTGCCTAACACCACCCGCTCGATGGCATGGAGCGGCAACAAGCGAGGCGGCGCACTGTTATGCTGTATATGTAGCACCTGGTTGTTAATGTGGACATGATAGTCGGGCGAATCCAGTACGACTGTGGTCATAAGCCAAGCTCCATCGTTGAACATGGCCCCAGTGTACTCAGCGCATTTACCCATGATCTGTGTTCACCAATTGGTGAACGCCTGGTGTTGCCCTACTCAACCGCCTTAACGTGATACGCTTGCAAATAGGCGCCCATGCTCTCCAGTTGCGTGGCGGTCAGTTCTTGCCCGCGTTGTGACCAAGTGACCGGCACAGTTAAATGCCAGTAGCGGC
>NZ_MUET01000078.1:0-11351 GCF_001995685.1 Salinivibrio sp. IB282
CACACAAAATATTATAACTAAGAGAGTTTGACGTGAACCAGACTATAGATATCTCCTCAAAAAGAGTATCCCACCGTTGGACCCAACATGATACCCATTGGGCACTGAGTTTGTTCGGTACCGCAGTGGGAGCCGGGATCCTGTTCCTTCCGATTAATCTTGGGATGGGGGGCTTTTGGCCACTCCTAATTATGGCCGTACTGGCGTTTCCGATGACGTTTATGGCTCATCGAGGCCTAGCACGTTTTGTGCTGTCGTCGCGCCACAAAGATGCCGATTTCACCGATGTCGTTGCCGAGCACTTCGGCAGCCAGGCAGGCCGTTTGATCTCCGTGCTGTATTTCCTTTCTATTTTCCCGATTTTGTTGATATATGGCGTTGGGTTGACCAATACCGTTGATAGCTTTTTGGTTAATCAACTCGGATGGGCGTCGCCAAACCGCGTCATGCTGTCTGGTGTGTTAGTCGCAGGTATGATTGCGATCATGATGGGTGGTGAGCGCCTAATGCTGCGCGCCTTCGCGGCGATGGTTTATCCGCTGGTGGCTATCTTGGCGTTTTTGTCTTTCTATCTAATACCATCATGGCAAGCACCGAACCTTGCGATGCCCACGATGGGAGAACTGGGAATGAATCTTTGGCTAGCGGTGCCTGTGGTGATCTTTTCGTTCAGCCACGCCGCGGCAATTTCGAGTTTTGCTAATATTCAACGCCGTCACTATGGTGATGACGCACAAGGCAAGTCAGAGCAAATTCTTAAACGCGCGGGCGTGATGTTAGTTGCCTTTGTGCTGCTGTTTGTGTTCTCGTGCGTGCTGACGCTCACTCCAGCACAAATGGCGGAAGCGAAAGCGCAAAATGTGTCAGTGCTCTCATACCTTGCTAATGTCACCCAAAATCCATTTATTGGCACTTTGGGGCCATTAGTTGCTTTCATTGCGATCACCTCTTCGTTTTTGGGCCACTTCTTGGGCGCGCGTGAGAGCCTCAATGGCCTGGTGACCAAACACAGCACATTGACYTATAAAAAGGCTGATAAACTTGGCGTGATAGTGATGTTCTTTGCTATTTGGTGGTGTGCGGTGATTAACCCCAGCATCCTCGATATGATGGGCGCATTATCTGGGCCTGTGATTGCGATGATCCTATTTATTATGCCAACGGTTGCGGCCTATAAAGTCAAAGCACTGGCACAGTATCGCGGTAAAGCGGGGACGTACTTTATCTTTGTGACTGGCATGTTGGCGATTTCGGCATTGCTTTATAACTTGATAGGCTAATGAAGAACCCGTTATAACCTGTTAAAAGCGTCCAATGGGCGCTTTTAGGCCTCTAAGCGCAAGTAAAAAACGCGATCACGGCTTCATATGGTGAGTCGTCACTACTGAATTTTATGGAGAGTGACTGACAACCCTCCCTTAAACTCTCCCTCAATAATGTACTAAGAGACCACTAACATTACTTGCTATTTTTCTTTTGTATCGCTAAAGTCTGAATATTAGTTTCTTCTTATGTAAAGGTCGCTATGCTGCCTAAACGATTTTTTCCTATTGTTGCGCCTTTTTTAATGTCAGTGTTAATGGTGACATTGATGACAGCGGTAATTACGGCTGTGAATACTGGGTTAAGTGATGGGTTTATTTGGCGTTGGGTTGAGGCTTTTATCGTCGCTTGGCCGATCGCATTCACCATTATTTTTCTCTCGTCAAAGCATGTACAGCGTTTAGCGCAGTGGTTATGCAGTCGCGATTAAAGATCAATCGAACACGTTGAGAACGGCGCAGTTCTTACCTTGCTTTTTAGCTTGATACATAGCTTTATCGGCATCAACAAGTTCACTGTTAGGCATACCATTTGGGTAGTAAGCCACGCTCAAACTTACTTATTATCAGTATATGATTAAAACCTCAGCGGCTGGGGATAAATGTCACCTTCCCCGAA
Organism: Salinivibrio sp. IB282; assembly: GCF_001995685.1. Taxonomy (NCBI): domain Bacteria; kingdom Pseudomonadati; phylum Pseudomonadota; class Gammaproteobacteria; order Vibrionales; family Vibrionaceae; genus Salinivibrio; species Salinivibrio sp. IB282. The sequence goes on from NZ_MUET01000078.1 coordinate 1,942, forward strand.
ACTGAGAGGATAGTATGTTGACGATGATGCAAAAAAATTCGGTAGTTTAGAGGCATGGGGTGGCGCACCGGGCGTTGCCAAGCTGCCGACGCACCACATTGTTATCCGTTACTGTTTGGCTTCGTGCTCAGCGAGGACATGAGCGTTGACTGTTTGAAACGGATACGACGCGAGGGCGCCAAAACCGGGTATTGTCTTCGCTTTGATTTTGGTATGGAGCGGCGAAGATAGACCGAGTAAAAAGCGCGTGGTCGCCGCGTGGCTTGGCGTTTCATCGCAAGCGGCGGCAAAGTGCTGACACCATGATGATAATTTTTGCACGTCGATCGCGGGTAACTCAGGACGGGGAGGTAAATGAGCAATATGTCCTTGGCATACCGAACAGTGACCACAGGTTGTTGGCGCGTCGCGATCACCAAAGTAGTCGGCAAGGCGCTGACTAATACAGGTTGAAGAGGCCAATAAAGCCAGTAATTGGTTGATGCGGGCCAGTTCGCTCTCTTCCTTTTTAACAAAAAGGTGATGTAATTGTTCGGCCTGCGCTTGAACATCAATCTCATGGGAGCTGACCGAAAAGACTTGCGTGGCTTGTTGGGTGGCAAGTGACAGCCAACCTTGTTCATGAAAATATTCCAGTGCTTTTAACGCGCGCTTTCTTTCTGCCCCAAAACGTTGCCACAGTTGTTGGAAGTCCATCTTGTACCAGGTTTTGGCTTTGACCGCGCATGCAAATAGCTGGGCTACAAATTCGCGCCGCTCACCCTGAAATTTAGCCGTAATGGTGTCTGGCGACGCAACACATTGGAACTTTACATCGGCAAAGTAACTGTATTGGCTGGTGAGCACGCCGGCCATTTCTAAATAAACCAGCAAGGTTTTAAGCGGTAAAAGGCGAATATTATACGTCCGTGACAGGCTGTGCAGCATAACTTCCCATTGTTGACCCGCTTGTTTTATTTCTTCCAGTACGCCTTGAATCGCCGCCTTGTCGGGTGTATCGCCATAGATAAAGTTTTCCAGCACATTCAGGCTAGACTGGTTGGCGAGCACAGTGCACGTAGCGTTTTCTCCGTCTCGTCCCGCGCGGCCAATTTCTTGGCTGTAGTTTTCAATCGACTTCGGCAAATCAAAATGGATGACACGGCGAATATCCGCCTTATCGACGCCCATCCCAAAGGCGATGGTCGCAACAATACACGGCGCACGACCCGACATAAATGCCTCTTGTATTGATACACGTGTCTCGTGATTCATGCCGGCATGGTAAGCGGTCGCGGGGATATGCTGGGTTTGTAGCCACTCGGCGATATTCTCCGCGGTCTGCTGCTGGGTGACATAAATGACGGTCGGCAAATCGGGGTCGTGCTTTAACTGCTCAACCAGCGCTTGCTGTTTTTGCGCCTCTTCCACGGCGACCACATTCAGGTGTAGGTTAGGACGATAAAAGCCGGTTAACGTGGTGTTATTTGTCGGGATGGCAAACTTTCGCTGCATGTCTTCAACCACTGCCGGCGTCGCAGTTGCGGTGAGAAGCAACACCTGTGGAATACTCAACTGCTCTCGGTAGGCGGGGAGTTTGAGATAATCGGGGCGAAAATTGTGGCCCCACTCAGAGATACAGTGTGCTTCATCTACGACCAATAGAGAGATCGGGATGGGGGCAATAAATTGGCGAAAGCGTTCGTTGTTTAACCGTTCGACCGAAATCATCAGGACTTTGATGTCGCCGCGACGGATCTGCTCCATCACTTGTTTAGTTTGCTCGGGAGTCTGCGTGGAATCAATGGTAGCGGCGGCAATGCCTTTACGGCGCATAAATGCGATTTGATCATGCATTAATGCTAGCAAAGGTGAAATCACTAGGGTTAAGTGGGGCAGTTGTGTGGCGGGCAGTTGATAGCACAATGACTTACCCGCACCGGTAGGAAAAATCGCACAGGCCGACTCCCCTTGCATTATCTGAGAAATCACCGACTCTTGTCCTGCACGAAATGATGAAAACCCAAAAACGTGCTCAAGTGCTTGTGCCAACATACCGTCTTTCCCCTACTTTTAACCAAGTGTCTGTTTATGAACAGGCGGGAAAAGGTATCGGCTATGTGCCGAGGTTGCAAGCACAGGCGGTATGCGTGCGAGCGGCCTCATTATCTTCAATAAGTGGGGTCGATCTTTTCTTAACGGATGCGAGAGCTATCACAGCGCCTCAATCAGTGCTGCGATCTCATCCCACCTTTGTTCATCAATCAACTTGGCGGGCACCATCCAAGTACCGCCACATGCCAGTACAGAGGGCAACGCGAGATAATCGCTCACGTTTTCTTCACTCACGCCGCCGGTTGGCATAAAGCTGACCGGGTACACCGCAGATAGCGCTTTTAACATCGCAATGCCTCCCGACGCTTCCGCGGGGAAAAACTTCAACGTATCAAGCCCAAGTTCCATGGCTTGCTCGACCAAACTCGGGTTGTTGATCCCAGGGACGATGGCAATCCCACGTTGTTGGCAATGTTTTACTGTAGTGGGATTAAGCCCAGGGCTAACAATAAAATCCGCCCCAGCGTCAATCGCAGCATCGACTTGTGCAGGCGTCAGCACCGTTCCGGCCCCAATCAGTAGCTCGGGATAGGCATCGCGCATTTGGCGGATAGCACTGGCAGCCGCGTCGGTACGAAAGGTGATTTCGGCGCACGGTAAGCCATTGTCGACCAAGGTTTTGGCAAGTGGGACGGCATCGTCCGCATTATTAATCGCAATCACCGGCACAATGCGAATTGCCTTGAGACGTTGGTTTAGTTCAGTCATGGGGGTCCCTTACAGTAAAATGCTTAATAGCGAGACAGTCACAAAGTCACTATTGAAACGGGTTCTCGCATAGTGTGAGGTAGCGACTCACATCACCCGATTGAACCGGGCAGACGGACTTCGTCGATTTTTCTTTTTGGAGTTGCAGTCGCTGACAGTCTTGGTGGTCCGGTGAAAAGTGTATCCATACGCTATCCATGGTCAAGGTGTTGGCAATGTAATAAACGTGCTGACGATGATCAGCCACATTGGTCCCGCGTCCAGTCCTCGACTTTTCATACCTTTTGGGAAACGATAGACATTGGTATTAATCGGCCAAAACCAGTCCATAATTACAAGATCAGCAGGCCGAGTTTCATCTTTTGGATCTGCTCAAACAATAAGTATAAAAAGCATTTAAAAATAACGTCTTATATTTACTTTGTTCGTTAATCACTCACAACTACCCATTCTACTACCCAAAAATAGAAAGTTTATCTCTGATTGGCCCAATCGGTTACTACCCATGATTATAAACTGGGATAAGTGGGAAACTGGGAATTCCTGATCCTTTTCCGGCTGCCTACCACCTCGTCTCAACCGAAGAAAACCTGCCAGCAAGTCTAGCAAGAGCGGCGCTCCTAGCGCATCTCTTCTAATTCAACGAAGTTTGTACTTAAAGTACAAAGTATTGATTTAATTGATTATTTTTTATTTTGTCTCTTGCATATTTGAAACTTTGTGCGAGTATTTTAGTAAACGCAGGAGTTCAAAATGACCCAGTTGAAGACCCTTTTTTTTGCTGTAACTACAGCCGCGCTCGCGGGTTGCGCTGCTACGCCTCGGAAGTATGACGACGAATCATCCCGCGCACTGAACCTGGCACGTGCCGGTGGCGTTTACGATCAGGATCTGCGGGACTCACCAGACGGCACTCGCTCTTACCGCAAAGGCTTGTTTACAACATTGTTAGATGTCGCCAGCTTGGCGACTTCATTTGATGCCCCACTTCGACATTTGTCTGGAACCCAGACTTTTATGTTTAACGCGACTGACATTATGGCGACCCCGGACAACCCTTCGGCGCGACCCAGTCTTATTGGCTGGATGCCGGGGTCACTGGCGGCGAATCAGGATGACGCCTATGAGCACTATGTTACGGTCGTAGATGAGGCTATCACCCATGCCGCCGAGTCGATGTCAATTACGGCAACGAAACTCACAGACGTAAAGACGCCGGAGATTGACGAGCACCCACTCATGTTGTGGTCGGTAACATCGGAGCGATATGGCTGTGGTAAGAGTAACTGCATCATCGCCTACAACATCCAGCAGCCGACTTACTGGAAGACTCCAAGCTATGTCACTGGGAGAGAAGCTGCCAGTTATAATATCGCTGCCAACCATCCCGAGGAATATTCTCGGCTGATATTTCGGCAGTCCGGTGACGAACGCACCTTTCCAGTAGGTGAGTTCTATAGTGCTGTCAGCGCCGACATGCCTCCCTGGATAGTGATGTACTTTCCACCAAACACCGTATTTCAGGACGGAGAGCCGCTCACCTATCCGGTGTTGTATGAACAGGGCCAACAGCTGATGTTCAAGGAGCCCAACCATGAGTGACTGGCATGATGAACTTGAGTTCGCGCTGTTGCCGCTTGAAGACGCCAAAATCGCTAGCGACTGCCTGACCTTTGTGGTCAGCAACGCCCTGAGTGAGCAAGGCATCTTCCATCAATGTCGTATCGGATACGCAGAGGACCGACTGAGCCGAATGGCCACTGCTCCCCATTGCTGGATCGAGCTCGAACAGGGTTGGTGTATCGATCTGCGGCTCAGACAGTGGCTGGGCGATGAGGACGACCTCCCTCATGGAGTATTCCAGCCATCCAACTATCCGCGAGTTCGATATCAAGGTAGTGCGCTGCTGGTTCCAAACCTAGGCTTAGAGGATCTGATGGTGATGACAAATGATTTCTACGACAAAGTGAAAATGCCATGGTTGTTCGAGCAGGTCAGAGCGGCCTAATGCTTGGCAAAACTTGCATTTTCTCAGGTTCTGGTAGCCTCGAAGTAAAGAGCTATCGGGGGCTGAAACCATGATGAGGGTGACAAGAATAGTAGCAGTGGGGCTCGCCGGGATCGGAGTTGTGGAGCTCGTCTTAAGGGGTACCGATGCAGCGCTTTACGCATGGTATCTATTGTTCGTGCTCTGGGTGGTCCTACTGCTCATTCGCTTCGCAATGGCCGCAGTCGATGCTTACAAGACGGTTTTCACCAAGGGGCCCGATGGGCAAATGACGTTTCCTGAATTCGAGAAAAAGATGGCGTCGTTTAGTCGAGATGGTGGTAGGGAAGAAAATGGTCCAAGCAGCACGACAACCTCCGGCACCGGGAGTCAAAAAGACGCAGGCGATCCGTTCGATGACTTCAGAGTCAATCCGATCCTCCGAGAAGATGATCCGTTCGGGGAGTTTTTCGACTCTTGAGGTGGTTCCTGATGGGTACACATCAGGAGAACCAACAATGCAAGCCGTTCAACATGATAAGGAACCATTTAAAACAGACCGGCCAGGCGGAACCACCTATAACAGACCAAGGAGGCCTTAATGTTTATACGCGCCTATTTGAGAGCATCGACCCAGGAACAAAATGCCGCGAGGGCCAAAGCATCGCTAATCCAGTTTGCCGAGCAACACGATCAGCGCATTGCTGCCTTTTATACCGAGAACGTCTCCGGTGCCGCGCTGCATCGCCCCGAACTGATGCGACTGATCGCCGAATCTGGTGAAGGTGACATTGTGCTGGTAGAACAGATAGACCGGCTTGCCCGTCTGAAAAAGCAGGACTGGGATACGCTCAAACAGAAGTTGGCAGCCAAGCGATTGGCGATTGTCTCGCCCGAGTTACCAACGAGTTGGCTGGCATTGGACAAAAAAGACGACACCGGCTTTACCGACTCTATCTTGCAGGCTGTCAACAGCATGATGCTCGACATGCTGGCAGCGGTAGCCCGCAAAGATTACGAGGATAGGCGTCGACGCCAGAACCAAGGGATCAACAAGGCTCGCTGCGAGGGTAAGTATCAGGGGCGTCAACCTGATCTGAAAAGGCGGCAACACATCGCCAGTTTACTGCGCTCCGGTCATAGCTATAGTGAAATCCAGGACATCCTGGGTTGTTCTCGCCATCTGATTGCCTCTGTCGCAAAGGAACAAAGGGAGTCAGATGCAGCATAGGCTGAAATTTGCACTCAAAAAACGAAAACAGGAGAACTCACATGATCGATATGTCCGTCACACTCATTGCTTTCCTCGGCTTTGTTGCCGTTATCCTGGCGATCTGCGGTATCACATATCTGAATGCTGACAAGCTGGAAGCATTTCTCAACCGGAAGTTTAAAGCACGCCGCCAGGTCGATAAAAATTCCAGATAATTTGGGGTAAACGGCTACTTTTGCCCAAATTGGCAAATTAGGGACCCGTGGGTTTGTCTCTACTACCAGTAGCATTTTTCTTGAACATCAACCAACAGGAGAATGCTAATGAACAAACCCAATACTATCGAGGAGATTACCGAGCAGTGGCACGAGATGGCGCGTGCCAAGGAATTTGATCATTACCAGGGGCGGCGAATGGCGCTTGATCACTGTCGACAGTACCTACAATCGCTATTCAAAAGCCTGGACATGGAGCGAGCGCGTCTACGCTATCTCGCTCAGCGACTGTCGGACCATTTTTGGGCACACAATGAGGCTCATCGAACCAAGGAAACGAGAGGCTACCCTGGTCATCACGGCTGCCGGGTAAGAATGCTGCGTGGTAGTTTAGAAATGCACTGGTACTACAACAAATTTGTACGAGTGAAAAACGGTAAGGGACATGCGGTTTTCAGTGAACATATCCGTCGAGCCCTGAAACACCGGTACTCAAAACCAGCATTTAACCGCGCTCACGACTGGGAAAGGCCCATCATTGAAGAGACCGAAGCCGGGTTTGAGATGGTGCGTATTATGAATGCAAACCTCACTCACATGCGCCGTCTCGTCAGAGCAAACCTGAAGCAGTTGGATCGCTTGGAGGCGCATTTAGATAGCCTACAGCCCCCAAAAACCTAAAAAAACCGTTCAGGCCCGTCCCTTCCGGCGGGCTTAATGCACCCATTTTTCCATCTGGAAAGGAGCCAAAACTTTCACATGTGAAAGCTCTATAGGACAAATCAAAATGATTGCATGATGTAGGTTTGTGTAATAAGGTGGCCAACATCGGTAGATTTCAAGGTAGTTGACGAGATTTTCTAATTAAGCGGCACTTTTTTGACCGCCTCGTTGATTGTCTTCTGGTTTTCCTGGATTTAGCGTGACAGCACTAACAGGGAGGGTGTTCATAGTTCTGTGTCACCCAACGTTTAAAGATCTACGTAGTCGTCGAGCCGTCCTTCGAAGTGGATGCTCAGTTGGGACAATGTCAGGTTCCAATTCTGTACCGGATGCGTCCACTTCTCTGACGCCTTCAACATACCTGCATACAGCAACTTGAGCAATGCGTTCTCGTTGGAAAAGCCACCCTTGGTCTTCGTCAGTTTGCGGAATTGGAGATGAACAGCCTCAACGGCATTGGTCGTGTAAATCGCTTTGCGGACCTGTTCTGGGTACTTGAAGTACACCGATAGGTTTTCCCATTTGCTGCGCCACGACTTTATGACCAGTGGATATTGAGTACCCCATTTACTTTCCAGTTCATCTAACGCTTGCTCTGCGGCGTTTTGGGTCGTCGCTCGGTAAACGCACTTCAGATCGGACATAAAGGCTTTCTGATTCTTGCTAGCCACGTACTTCATGCTGTTGCGGATCTGATGGATGATGCAGAGCTGAACCTCCGTCTTGGGATAGACAGTTTCAATGGCTTCAGGGAAGCCCTTTAATCCATCGACCGAGGCAATAAGGATGTCTTTGACGCCACGGTTTTGTAGGTCTGTCAGTACATTTAACCAGTAACGGGCACCTTCACTTTCTGAGAGATAAAGGCCAAGTAGTTCCTTTTTGCCCTCGATATTCAGCCCTAAGATTGTGTACAGGGCTTTAGAGACGAAGCGGCCATTTTCTTTGATTTTGTAATGGATAGCATCTAACCAGACGAAGGGGTAAACCGCCTCCAATTCGCGTTCTTGCCAGGCGCGTAGCTCAGGCACCAAACGGTCTGTAATGGCGTTTATCGTGCCATTGGACACTTCAGTCCCATACATCTCAAGAAGGTACTCACGAATGCTTTTGTAGCTATTCCCAAGAGCAAATAATGAGATGATATTACGCTCCATCTCATCGGTTAGCCGAGTCTGATACTTCTTAACGGTCTGCGGCTCGAAAGAGCCGTTGCGATCACGGGGCGTGTCTAGTTCGAACGAGCCTGAAGCGGTTTTGATGGTTTGCTGAGAGACACCGTTTTTGCGGTTAGGCTGACCCTCTTTGGTCAGGTGCTCATCCATCTCAGCAGCCAAAGCAGCTTCGGTGATCTGTTTAATCAACGGCGTTAGCAGTCCATCTTTCCCGTTGAGGCCCTGTCCAGATTGCAGTGCCTTAGCAAAAGCTTGAATATCAATTTCGTATTTGTCGGACATTGATGTATCACTCCCTGTTGAGGGTTAACTATAGGAGTGACACAGACTTTTGAACACTACCCTAACACGTCCAGTCACGCGTTTCTTTAGCCCAACGCTCAGGATGCTTGGCTTTTGCCTGCTGATAGACGGCATGCCGTTTCGCTAACACCTGAGTATCCTGGTTGCGGTGTCTTTGCGCTGGCGTGACGAATTTAATCGCGCTATGGCGATGTTCATTGTTGTACCAGTTGACGAAGTTCAACATCCATTCACGCGCAGCGCCCAGTCTCTCAAAGCCATGTGCCGGGTAGTTAGGGCGGTACTTGGCTGTGCGGAACAATGATTCTGAGTAGGCATTATCGTTACTGACACCAGGGCGGTTGAAGGAAGTACGGATACTCATCTCATCCAACTTGGCGCGTAAGGTCAGTGATTTCATCGGTCCGCCATTGTCAGCGTGTAGATAACGTGGCTTTACCAAGCAACCTTCACTGAGCGTCGCGCGTTCAATGAGTTGAGACGCAAGCGTACCGCATTCACGGTCATGAACTTCCCAGCCGACGATTTTCCGACTGTAAATATCGATGATCATATAAAGATACCAATACAGGCCACGTACATTCGAAGTGTAGTGGCATAGTGAATTTGGCCACTACAATCGGTAAGTCACTGTCGCTCAGACTCATACGCTGTCACAACCCAGCGTAGCCACAGGCACTTAACTCCAAGTATCGTAGTCTGTGGATTTCAGATAGACTCGTGGTTCAATTTAAGCATCCATGCTAGCCCTGAACTCCGGGCACACTATAGCTGATATCCCACGTCCAGATTTCACTCGGCTGACTGGCCTGATGAGACGTCGGCTCTGTCGCTGGCTGGCGGCTTGGCTTTACCTCGATGGTGAAGTTGGTCATTCGCTTTCACAGCACGCGATAGATCGTGGATTCACTGGCGATATATTCGCCTTGATCAGCCAGTCGTGGAACGATTTGGCTCGGAGGTAAACTGGCGTAGTCAGCGTCATTGCAGAC
>NZ_MUET01000079.1:0-10832 GCF_001995685.1 Salinivibrio sp. IB282
CCTTTATCTCTATGGCTGGCTTGATCTCATTCATGGGCTATGGCGGTTCGGTGTTTTTGATGGGCTGGACCGGCGGTTTCGTGCTTCTCGCACTGTTGCTCGCCCCTTATCTACGTAAATTTGGCAAATTTACCGTGCCAGAGTTTGTCGGTGAACGCTTCTACTCAAAAACCGCGCGCATTGTTGCCGTCGTTTGCTTGATCATCGCTTCTGTCACCTATGTTATCGGCCAGATGAAAGGGGTCGGGGTGGCTTTTGGTCGCTTCCTAGAAGTGGACTATTCCACCGGGCTTTTAATCGGGATGGTGATTGTGTTTATGTATTCCGTGATGGGCGGGATGAAGGGCATTACCTACACCCAAATTGCTCAGTATTGCGTACTCATTTTGGCTTACACTATTCCCGCAATCTTCATCTCCCTCAAACTGACAGGCAACCCATTCCCACAGCTTGGTCTAGGCAGCACCATGGCAGGAACGGATCAGTACTTGCTCGACCGGCTTGATCAGGTGGTGACCGAACTCGGCTTTGTCGAGTACACCACCGCGGTGCGCGGCAGTACACTCAACATGTTTGCCTACACCATGTCACTGATGATAGGTACCGCCGGTTTGCCCCACGTTATTATTCGCTTCTTTACGGTGCCTAAAGTGCGTGATGCACGGACATCCGCCGGTTGGGCGCTGTTCTTTATCGCGATTTTATACACCTCAGCACCTGCGGTGGCGGCGATGGCGCGCTTGAACTTAATGGACACCGTCAATCTGCCTAATGGCGACAACCTTGTCTATGACGAGCGTCCAGACTGGTTTAAAAACTGGGAAACCACCGGGCTTTTGGGCTTTGAAGACAAAAACGGTGACGACAAGATCCAATACACTTCGAACCCAGACACCAATGAGCTACGTGTTGACCGCGATATCATGGTGCTGGCAAACCCAGAGATTGCCAAACTCCCTAACTGGGTGATTGCCCTGGTCGCCGCCGGGGGCTTAGCCGCTGCCTTGTCGACCGCGGCTGGGCTGTTACTCGCGATCTCGTCAGCGATATCCCATGACTTGATAAAGGGGGTTGTTAATCCGAATATCAGTGAAAAAGGCGAGCTACTGGCAAGCCGGATATCCATGGCATTAGCGATAGCGGGTGCAGGCTATTTGGGGCTCAATCCACCAGGCTTTGCGGCCGGGACAGTGGCCCTGGCGTTCGGCTTGGCCGCATCATCGATTTTCCCGGTGCTGATGATGGGGATCTTCACCAAAACCATTAACAAAGAAGGGGCGATTGCAGGTATGGTCGCGGGGATCAGCGTCACCCTGTTCTATGTATTCCAGCATAAAGGGATTCTGTTTGTCGCGGATTGGACCTACTTAGAAAGCCTAGGTAGCAACTGGATACTGGGTATCGAGCCAAATGCCTTTGGCGCGGTTGGCGCTGTGTGTAACTTTGTGGTGGCAATCATTGTTTCACGCCTGACCAAAGAAACACCGCAAGAGGTACAAGATTTGGTCGAGCACGTTCGTATGCCATCTGGAGCCGGTGATGCGCAATCACACTAATCCGGTGTTCATCTATCAAGCCCCTTCGGGGGCTTTTACACGGTTTGTAACTTCCAGCCAAGGAGAGGCATGATGTCAACGGTCACGCGTTTACTCACCAATAAACATGTGGTTATTGCGATGCTGGTTGCGCCAGTATTAGCGGTGATCACCTATTTTGCCGTCGATGCCAGTGTGTCTGAGCCGCCTAAAGCCGCTCAGCCAGGACAGAGTTACCCGCTGGCGGTCCGTTCTAACTGTCGCTATACCAGTGGCTTCTGTCAGCTCGAAAATGGTGATATGAAACTCAAACTGGAATCGCAGGGGGTTGATAACAACCGGCTAACGCTGCGGTTAGTCAGCGAGCTGCCGTTGGAGGGCGCACAAATCGGCCTGACAGACATCACACCGCAAACCATGCAARTCCGCGATGAAACAGGCACGACCTGGACGGTTACCCTCCCTGCTCCAAGCAGCGAGGAGACGCAAATCCGTCTAGCCGTCAGTATGAAGGGGAGCCACTATTACGCAGAAACGCCAGTGACATTTATCGAGCATGAAACATTTTATACCGAGCACCGACAATCTCAGGACGCTTCATAGCGTCAGCCTCGTCATACGGCGTCAGTACGATAGGTAACCCCTTACGCATCAGGCGACATCAAGGATGCTCGGATCGCCGCCACGATGGTGGCGATTTTGTTTTCATACGCTTGCTCCGTTAGCCAATGACTGACATCCGCCCAGCCATCACCGTCCAGGTGGGCGAGCTCATCAAGGTCAATATGTCCATCAACCGGATTAAAGTGCCCTGCCACTTTAACGATGCCAACATCGGTTTCTAAGCGGGGTAACGAAAAAGGGGTCATGATTTTCCTCGCTGTTGTAGTAACGCACGCAACTTGAGCGGCTTTACCGGTTTGGAGAGATACATAAAGCCTAGTCCAGTCACGGTCTGTTGTGTCTCGGCACTGCGGTCAGCACTGATGATCACTCCCTGAAAGCAACACCCTAGTTTTAATTGGCATTGTTGAAGCACTTGCAGCCCGGTTTGCTGGTTCGCCAAATGGTAATCGCTCAGTACAAACTCAGGCTGCCATTGGTCACCGATCGTCTTGATCGCGCCACTCACATCGGGGGCGCAGCGAACGTCGCATCCCCACCGTGATAAAAGCTGCGCCATTCCATCTAAGATCTCTTGCTCATTGTCTACACATAAGACACGGCAACCTTCGAGCTCTCGCGCCGAAGCGGTGGCAGGCAACACCGGGCTTGACTCAATCTTTTCCGCTTGGCTCGCATTCACTGTCATTGAGAACACCGTGCCCCGACCCGGCCAGGACTGCAATGCCAGAGGCTGAGAGAGGATTTGGCTAATGCCCTTCGCGATCGCCAACCCTAAGCCCAGCCCCTGCTCGGCCCCTTCGCGGTCAATGCGGGTGAACTCTTGAAAGATATCTTGCTGACGCTCAAGGGGGATCCCATCACCGTCGTCCCATACCTCAATACGGTAGTCTCGCCCTGCCCGTCGCACACCTAACACCACTCGGCCCTCAGGATTGTAGCGAAAGGCATTGGTCAAAAAGTTTTGTAGTACTCGGCGCAGCAAGTTCTTATCAGACTGAACCCAAACCTGGCTGGTCACAACGCGAAAGTCCAACCCTTGGCGACGCGCTAACACCCCAAATTCCGCTTCAAGCGCATCAAAGACTTCACACAATGGAAAGGATTCAATCCGTGCTTTCATTTTGCCCGACTCCAGGCGCGAGATATCGAGCAAGTCACCAATCAACACTTCCGCACTTTCTAGTGCGCTCTCTATATGCTGAGCAACGGCTTCGGTATCTCGATTGGCCGCCATTTCACTGAGTGATGAAGCAAACAAACGTGCTGCGTTAAGTGGCTGCATCAAGTCGTGACTGACAGCGGCTAAAAAGCGACTCTTCGACTGTGAGGCCGATTCGGCCTTGCGGGTAGCATCAATCAACTGGCTATTCAGTCGCTCCAATTCCCGCGTTCGCGCTGTCACCCGCGCTTCAAGGGTTTCATTAGACTGCTTGAGCGCCGCTTCCGCATCCCGAAACGCGGTAATATCGGTGAAGGTCATGACAAACCCCCCGCCTGGCATCGGATTGCCCTGCAACTCAATCACCCGTCCGTCTGGATGCACACGCGAAGAGGTATGCGGCTTTCGTCGTGTTAAGTGCAGCACCCGCTTGCTGACATGTTCTTCCGGATCACCCGGCCCGCAGAGTCCGCGCTGGGCATTGAATCGAATTAAGTCCGCGACCGGTCGCCCGACCTGGATAAGCCCGGGTGGAAACTGAAACATATCAATGTAGCGCTGATTCCAYGCCACCAGCCGCAGTTGCTTATCCACCACAGAGATCCCTTGATTGATATGCTCAATCGCCCCTTGCAGTAATCCCCGCGAGAAATCGAACAACTCAGAGGCTTCATCAACAATGGTGGCAATTTCTTCCAATTGCATGTTGCGCCCCTGCAAGGCTGATGAAAGGACTAAGCGTGCCGATGACGAGCCAAATACCCCAGCCAACACCCGCTCGGTATGACGGATCAGCGGTGCGCTGGCTTGTTGCTGGGGCATCAGCTCTTCACCACGCTGCTCGGCAAATTRGCTAAACGCCTGACGCATACGCCGACGGCCAACAAAGCGTGCCGCGAGCATTTCCAGCTCCGCCACGGTGACTCGGCTTTGATACAAGCGCGCGTCATCGTTTTCCGGCAGTGGCATGCCAACAAACGCAGCAGCCTGTAAACGCTCACTGAGTGAGGGGCGCGTGAGTAAAGACACCACCACAAAGCCCAGGGCATTCATTAACACACTGAAGGCCAGCCCCCAATCCACGGTATTGAGGAGAGTAAAAGGTGCAAAGTTGGGAGGGGTAATAAGCCAAATCAATAGATTAGATTGCCCATCCCCTGCCAGCATGCCGGTTTGAGTCATCATGGTCACCAGCCATAGTGAAAACCCTATCAGTAAGCCCGCATAAACGCCTTTTTTGTTGCCTTGACGCCAGTACAAGGCACCAATCATCGCAGGGGCAAACTGCGCGATGGCCGCGAAGGAGAGAAAGCCGATTTCCGACAACGTGGGCACAGTAAGGATGAGATGATAGAAGCCCCACGCTGCAATTAAGATCAAAAAGATCAGCGCACGGCGAACATTGAGTAACAGCCCAGAGAACTGCGCAAAGTTACGTGATTTCAGTTTCATGCGCCGCAACAACAGGGGCATCACCAAGTCATTGGATACCATGATCGCCAGCGCAATGGTGGAAACAATCACCATCCCGCTGGCAGCCGATGCCCCACCCATAAATGCTAGTAGCGCCACTCCCTCAGCTCCTACCGATAGCGGCAACCGAATCACGTGAGTATCAGCAGGCGCCCCAGGTAACAACGCTTGCCCCGCATAGGCGAGCGGCAGGACAAAAATCAACATCAGCAACAAGTAGGTCGGGAAGACTTTACGCGCGGTATTCAAATCACTCGCGCGCGTGTTCTCCACCACCATGGTGTGAAACTGGCGCGGCAAGCAAATGATCGCCKCGCCCGTCAAAAACGTGTGGATGATTAAGCTACCCACATCCGGGCGACCAATCACGCCAGAGTCCTCCAAACTCACAGGCAGGCTCGGCGCTTGAAATAACAGCCACACCACAAAGATCCCCACCCCCAGAAATGCGACCAGCTTGACGATCGACTCGAACGCGACTGCCATCATCATCCCTCGGTGGTGCTCCGTACTGTCGATATGCCGCGTACCAAATAACACGGTAAATACGGCCAAGGAGATACACACGAGCCAGGCGATTTGGGGTTGAGCCAAGCCAACGCTTTGCCCTAGCTCTGGGGAAAGCACATCAAGTCCCATGGCGATCCCGCGCAGTTGCAACGCGATATAAGGCAGCACGCCCACCACGGCAATCAAGGTCACCATCACCGCTAAGCCCTGCGATTTGCCATATCGCGCCGCGATAAAGTCGGCAATAGAGGTAATGTGCTCGCGCTTGGCGATCAAAATCATGCGGGCAAGAAAACGCCACCCAAGGGTAAACACCAGAATAGGGGCAAGATAAATCGGAAGAAATGACCATGGCGAGCTGGACGCTTGCCCAACGGTGCCGAAAAAGGTCCAAGAGGTGCAATACACCGCAATAGAAAGGCTATAAATCCACGGACGCCATGAGCGTAACCAGCGCGGCTGACGATCACCATACCAAGCAATCGCAAACAGTGCGCCCATATAAAGCAGTGAAACAGAGACAATTACCCAGCCTTGTGTCATGGCTCCCTTCCTGACGCAATCCTTTGCCGAATCCTTGAGCTGGGTGTAACACGGTATCGGCGCCCACTCAATCGTCTCGTATTCGCTTTGTGGGCACCCTAGCTAACTTTACTGCAAGCCTAACCGGGCTTTATTACAGTTTCGGCCTGCCTATGCCACCTTAGCTTGCTTGGCACGCCAAAATGCTGGTTTACGCAGTGGTAAAACAAAAACAGGCAGCGCAAGCAGTGCCATGGTATAGAAGGTGCCAGAAGGCGATACGGCATAAATCCACCCGCTTGCCGTGGTCAGCGCCGCCACCACTGCGCCCATTGGTAACGCATTGTACGCCGCTTGTGTGGCCACCAATCGCGCCCCACACTCGCGCTGAATATACTGCATCGCGCCCAAGTGCGCGCCGGCAAACGTAATGCCGTGGAGCAGTTGCACCAGGATCACTGGCACCGCGGCGGTCGTCGTCCCTGTGATCCCCCAACGCAGCAATACACCCACAGCCGCCAATTGGAACAAGGCTTTGGATGACCAGCCATTAAAAAGCCGCGCGCCTAAGGCAAAGACGGCTACTTCCGCCACCACCCCGAGGCTCCACAAATAGCCGACAATGCTCTCGCTATATCCAGCCTGCTTCCAGTAGATCGCACTAAAACTGTAATACGCTGCGTGGCTGCCTTGCAGTAGGGAGGCGATTAACAAGAACACGATCACCTGACGGTCGCGAAAAAGCTGACGCATCGAGACTTTGCTATTGGTCATATCGCGCTCGCTTTGTGGCATCAATGTCGGCCGACGCAACGTCAGCAACAAACAGGCAGACAAGCCGCCAATTGCAACCCAAGGAATAATCGCCGCCGATTGCTCGGTCACCAGCCACCCGGTCAAACTCGACCCAACAATAAAGGCGATCGATCCCCAAAGACGGGTTCGACCGTAGTCGATAACTTTATGGCGCGCATAATAGTTGGCAAGCGCATCTGACAGCGGGACGGAGGGCCCAATGGCAAGATTAAACAACACAGTCACCAAAGCAAGCCACCACACATTGGCTCCCATTAAGGGGTGCAATACACACGTCACTAACGCCATGAGCGTCAATGCCCTCAGAGCGGGCAGCAAGGCTTCAACCTGTTGCACACGCGGTGTAAAGACTAAGTTAGCCACACAACGGGTCGCGAAACCGAGTCCTATCAAGGTACCGATCACACCTGAATTTAGGCCTAAGTACTCAAACCATACCGCCCAAAACGGCAGATACACACCATAGGAAAAAAAGAAGCCACCAAAGTATTCTGACAGCCAGCGAAACGGAGAACATTGGGTTACGGTCATCTCATTACTTCACATTAAGATAGATACCCGCTAAGTGTCGCAGCTCTGTGCGAGGAAAAAAAGACACGTGCACCACGAATGTCGACAAATGCGTGGGGGTGGCCAATCCGTATACGTCCTTGGCTAGACTAAAGTCGGCTAGCGAGATCGAAAAGGGTGAGACACACTGTGGATACCACAGTGAGGAGTGCGACTATGCCTGAACCTTTTGACACCTCTCATGCGCCCTTTGACTGCCTAACCGCATCACAAGTCAAACAATGCCGCCAAGCACTCGACGTTGCCTACTTTCGCCGTGGCGACACCCTGATCCAACCCGGTGATACGGGCGAGCAGCTCTTTATCATTATTAAAGGCAGCGTGGAAGAAGTGTCAGAAGACGGTAAGGAAGTATTTTCTCATTATACCACCGACGACTTATTTGACGTGCCAGCGCTGCTTAATGGCACCGCCAAACATCGATACCGTGCGCTAGAAGATACCCTCTGTCATTTATTGCCTGCTGAGGTGTTTCTCGCCATTTATCATCATAATCACGCGTTTCGCGGCTACTTTGATACCAACCTTCAGCGCCGACAAACGCTGATGGTGCAAGCGCGTCAGCAGCAAAACCTCGCCGAGTTTATGCTGACAAGAATTGATGACAGCAATATTCAACCTGCCTTGTGTGTCGCCTCCGACGTACCCCTGCATGTTGCCACCGCCCAGATGAAAGCCGAGCGCTGCGACTGCGCCTTGGTGGATGATGAAAATGGCGACTGCGGCATTATTACCCGCACCAATTTGCTTCATGCGCTCGTGCTAGAGGGCTACGATCAATCCGTGCCTGTTGGCGAGGTGGCCACACGTCCGGTGATCAGTGTCGAACGCGGCGACTTTCTCTTTCACGCCATGATTAAGATGACACGCCAGCGCGTAAAACGCGTCCGGGTCGTCAATGAACACGGAAACACAGCAGGGATGCTCGATCTTCCTCAGGTACTGAGCCTCTTTTCCACTCACTCTCACGTACTTAACTTACAGATTGCCCGCGCACAAACCATCGACGAACTGGTGATCGCCGCAAACAGCCAGAGCAAGCTGGTACACACCTTATTTAATAATGGCATTCACACCCGCTTTGTGATGCAGCTTATCGCCACCGTGAATGAGCAAATCATGGAAAAAGCGTTCCGCTTGTTAGTGCCCGAGGCTTACCAAAGCCAGTGCTGCTTGGTGGTAATGGGCTCTGAAGGACGCGGCGAGCAAGTGCTTAAAACCGACCAAGACAACGCCTTGATTCTCGCCGACGATCTCAACTGGCCCGATTGCCAGCAAGTGATGGAGACCTTTTCACATACACTGTATCAACTCGGTTACCCGCCCTGTCCGGGTCACGTGATGGTCAGTAACCCCAAATGGGTGAAAACCGCCACGCAATGGCAGCAAACCGTGCGTAATCTGGCACAAAGTGCCAATCATCAAAGCGTCATGGACTTGGCGATCCTCGCTGACAGCCAGCCGATCGCCGGCGATCTGAGTCTGATTGATGCGATCCAATCCCCCCTCAACGACACCTTGACCGACAATATGTTGACGCTCAACACCTTTGTCCGCCCTGCACTCGCCTTTCGCGTCCCTCTTACCGTGTTTGGCTCGCTCAAAAGCAGTAAAGAAGGGCTAGATATCAAAAAAGGCGGGATTTTCCCCATCGTCCATGGCGTGAGAACCATGAGTTTAGAAAAGGGCGTGCGCCACACCAACACCTTTGAGCGGCTGGAGCAGCTTGCCAACCTAGGGGCACTGGCGGAAGAAACGGCGGAAAACCTCTCCGAGGCCTTGAAGCTGTTTATCCGATTACGTTTAAGGCAACAATTGAGTGGCGAGCCACAAAGCAATTACCTCGACGTGGCTCACCTCCCTTCGAGCGAACGCGACTTGCTACGCCACGGGCTGCATGTGGTGAAAAAGTTTAAAGAGTCACTCGCTTTCCATTATCACGTGAGGGACTAATTTGAATTGGCTGACTCGGCATTGGTACCGTCATCGTCTACGACACTCACCCTATCGGGACTTATTTTTGCCTCCCGACTCAAACACGCTGATTTCACTGGACTGTGAGACCACCAGCTTGGATCCGCATCGTGCAGAGTTGGTTACGATTGCGGCCACCCCGATCAAAGGCAACCGGATCCTCACCAGTCACGCCCTCACCTTGACACTGGCCGCGCCAGAAAGTCTGAGCGCCGGCTCTGTCAGAATTCACCAACTCCGCCACCAAGATCTCACCCATGGAGTCAGTGGGGAACAGGCGATCACTGCGCTGGTCGACTTTATTGGTAACCACCCCTTAGTTGGTTACCATATCCGTTACGATAAATGCATTCTTGATCGTTACGCGCGCCAGTATCTTGGCTTTCCACTGCCCAATCCTCTGATTGAAGTCAGTGATATTTATCAACGCAAACTCGAACGCCTGCTTCCTAATGCCTATCACGACATCAGCATGGAGGCCATTAGTCGTCACCTCGATATCCCTTTGCCGGCCCGGCATGATGCGTTGGATGATGCGCTCGCCGCGGCATTGATTTATGTCCGCCTCACCCAAGGTGAGATGCCCATGCTGCAATCCAAATAACGCATCGAAGCCGCGACTGGCGCACGAACGCAACGACAAAGTGGGATCCAGCCCCCACTATCTGGCCTGACAACTGCGCAAATCGCTTAAAAATCAATGGGGTCATCCTAAAGTCTAATTGYCGGACGACCCGATATGTCACACCTTTACTGCATGGTTTTCGTTTGCCAGGCAGCGGTAACGCCTGACATCTCATGACATGGAAGCGCCGCGTGGAGCATCGCGGACACGAGGAGAAACAGGATGAGCGATAGTCACGTATACCCCGTCATGCCTTCAATTGCACAAAAGGCACACGCGGATGAAGCCAAGTATCAAGCACTCTATCAGCAGTCAGTGAGCGACCCGGAAGGCTTTTGGCGCGAGCACGGGCAAATTCTGGATTGGATGACGCCTTATACCAAAGTCAAACACACCTCGTTTGATACCGGCCATGTGGATATCCGCTGGTTTGAAGATGGTACCTTGAACGTGGCATCCAACTGTATTGACCGTCATCTTAAAGACAAAGGCGATCAGGTTGCCTTAATTTGGGAAGGCGACGATCCAAAGGACGATGCCACGCTCACTTATCACCAACTCCACCAGCAAGTATGCCAATTTGCCAATGTCTTAAAAGACAACGGTGTCAGAAAAGGCGATGTGGTGTGTCTGTACATGCCAATGGTGATGGAAGCGGCGGTGGCGATGCTGGCCTGTGCCCGTATTGGTGCCGTGCATACCGTGGTGTTTGGCGGCTTTTCTCCCGAAGCACTGGCAGGCCGGATTATTGACTCCAATGCCAAGGTAGTGGTGACCGCCGATGAAGGAATACGTGGTGGCCGTGCGGTGCCCCTGAAGAAAAACGTCGATGATGCCCTCGCCAATCCCAATGTGAAGTCGATTGAAAAAGTGGTGGTCTACCAACGCACTGGCGGCGATATTGACTGGCACAATCATCGTGATGTCTGGTGGCACGAGGCCACTGCGAAGGTGTCTGATAACTGCCCTGCTGAAGAGATGAAAGCCGAAGATCCTTTGTTTATTCTCTATACATCTGGCT